>NZ_CAIZIZ010000359.1 GCF_903933125.1 uncultured Lamprocystis sp.
AAGAGGGCGAAGCCGCCATGCTCTTGCGCCTAATCGCCCGCAAGTTCGGTCCGCCCCCCGAGACGGTACGCGAGCGCATCACGCACGCCGACTCCGAAACCCTGTTGGCGTGGTCCGACCGCATCCTGACCGCCCAGACCCTCGACGAGGTGCTCCACTAACCAAACAGCCAAACCACCTTGCCGCCGCGCCTCATCCACGTTAGCATAACCCCTAGTTTAAGGGCTGAACGACCATTTCGAACAGGTGCGAACAGCTGACCTCGGCCATGCCCGCCACTGACAGGGTAGGGCGGTAGCGTGTCCGAACCTGTTTGAGCGCTCCGCACGGGTCGCCTCACGTACTCACCAGACCCAACGGCCTTCGCACCCCGCTGGCCCGCCCCCCCGCGACCGGTGCAACGCAACCGGAGGCCGACGCTTTAGCGGGCGGCGCCCCCGCATCCAACTGAAGCTTCAACCTCCGGCTGGCCGTGCAGGTATAGCGTTCGTACCTGATATCCGGACAGAGCCTGGGTGTCGGGGCGGGTTTGAAACCCGCCCCTACGTCCGACTATCAGGTTCGATGGCTGTCATCGGAGGCGATTGCGGGGCGATCGGACTAGAATCGAGAGATACCAACCCGCGAGGGCTAATCGCCATGGGCCAGTCCCAACACCAATCCGGCTCCGGCCCCTTTCGGGCGGATCAGTTGCACGATGGCGACCGTTACGAGCTATCGAACGGCCACCCCATTTATTGCGCACCCGCCGGGCCGGAGCATGCCAGCCGCAGCCTCACCGGGGCGGCGGTGATCGCCAGCGACCCGGACGTGGAATGGGTTGGAGTCGATGCGGGGTTCTCGCCGGAGCCCGGCACCCTGCGGGCACCGGACGTGGCCGTTGCGGCGCCGCCGAGCGGACGCGGATGGATTCCGGGCGTGCCGCTCCTGGCGGTGGAATATGCGAGTGTCGGCCAGGACGAGGCCGATCTCCAGACCAAGATCGGCGAACTGTTGCGCGGCGGCAGCCGCGCTGTCTGGGTGGTGCGGCTCCTGGGTCCGCGCCGGGTCGAGGTCCACCGCCCCGGCGAACCCATGCTGTTGGCAACCGTCGGCGAGTCACTCACCGCGCCCGGCATCCTGCGCAACCCGGTGCCGGTGGAAGCGCTATTTGAACACGCGGCGGCTGATCGGGCGACGCTCCGCAACCTGCTGCAACGGGCCGGCTACACGGACCTGGAGGCGGTGCGGGAAGAGGGACGGGAGGAAGGACGGGAGGAGGGACGGGAGACCGGGCGCGAGGAAGCCCGCGCGGGCCTGGCGGACGCCATTATGACCCTCCTCGCCGTGCGAGGCCTGGAGCCGAGCCCCGCGGTCAGCGAGCGCATCCACGCCTGTCGCGACCTGGACCAGTTCAAGACCTGGCTGCTCGCCGCCGCCCGAGTGACCGACCCGACGCGGATTTTCGACTGAGTGAAAGTCGCTCAGCGACCCCGTGGGAGCGGCGTCCCGCCGCGACGGGCCGGATGCGTACCCCCGGCGTTCGGGGTCACCGCGGCACCGCATCGCGGCGGGACGCCGCTCCCACGGGGGGCATTCATCGTCTGCGCGGAGCGATCACGACCGATCGGAACGATCAAGGCCCTCGGCAGCCTCCTTCTCGTCGGACTCCCCCCGCAGCGCCAAGCGGTAGCCGCGACCGCGTACCGCCCAGATCGTCAGGACGTCGATCCCGGCGTCACTGAGCTTGCGCCTGATATGGCCGATGTGGCCGATGTGAACATCGGCGGCGCGGTCAGTCGGATCCCAATTGACACGCTGCATCAACGCGCCCCGTTCGACCGGCCGGCCCCCGGCGCGCATCAAGTGATCGAGCATGGCGGTCTCCATCTCGGTCAGTTCAGCGGCGTCCGCCACCCCATCGCAACGCACCTGGCGGGTGTTCGCATCCAGTTGCACGGGTCCGAAACGCAGTGTCGTGTCCTGGGCCAGCACAGGTTGCCGACGCCGCAGGACAGCGCGGATGCGGGCATTCAGTTCGCCCTGCGCGAAGGGCTTGGTCACATAGTCGTCAGCCCCCGCGTCCAACCCGCGGATGCGATCCACGATCTCGTCGCGTCCGGTCATGATGATGACTGCCACCGGAGTGGTTCGGGTCAACTCAACGGCCAGGTCGATACCATCCTCGCCGCTCAAGCCGAGATCGAGCAGGATCAGATCGGCACCCTGACTGCGGTAGATGCGACGCAACTCGGCGCCGCTGGGTGCCAGCACCGTCACATAGCCATCGCACTCCAGACCGCGAGCCACGGCTCTGGCGAAGGGGATGTTGTCCTCGACAATAATAATTCGTGCTGCATCTGCCATGGCGTCGTCCTCCCTTCCTGTCCGCTAAAGCCCGACACTGTTCAGGATAGACCAAGATCCTGTCAACCTGAAAAAAACGGTTCGAGGCTCGCATCTTTACACGTCTTTACCATGACTCACGACATCCGGCACTATGCTTATGTCTCAACCGACCAGTCAGCGGATCAGGTCCATTTTTCCAAGACGCACCGACCCGAAGGACTATGAAACTCATCTGCCTCGACGATGATCCCCGCATGGAACCCGCGCTGCGCCGCTTCGCGAAGCAATTGGGCCACGAGGTCCAGTTCCATACCGCCAGCGCCACCTTCAAGGCGCAGATAAAATGTCAAGCGCCCGATCTGGTGCTGCTGGACCTGTCGCTGGGTCAGGAAAGCGGCATCGATATCATCGCCTGGCTCGCCGAAGCCCAGATCCAGGTCCCTATCGTCCTGCTCTCGGGTCAGGGAGATGACCTGCTCGACACCGCGCGACGCATCGCCAAGGCGAGCGGCATCCTGGTACTGGGGGCGGTCAGTAAAGGACAACTCGTCAGAGATCTACCACCCCTGCTTGCCGAGCGTAGCGGCGGTACCGCGCCCCTGCTCATCCGCCCCGCCGCGGAACCGCTCCTGACGCCGCACGAACTGGAAATCCACATCAAGGAAGGGCGCATCGAGCCGTATTTCCAACCGATCGTCTCCGCCGCCGACCGGCAGTTACGCGGCGCCGAGGTGCTCGCCAGACTCCGCCTGCCCTCCGGCCAGATCCTGGGTGCCCCGGCATTCATTCCGCTGGCGGAATCCACCGGTCTGATCCTGCCGCTCACCGCGGCCCTGTTCACGCGCATCATCGCGGTCGCGAGGGATCTCGAACCCTTGCAGCTCGAATTCCTGGCCGTCAATCTCTCCGCCGCGACACTGGAGCAGCAGCCGACGATCGCCCTCGTGCGGCGCTTGATCGAAGGCTTGGCCGGCTGTTGCCATGTGCACGTGGAGCTGACCGAGACCGCGCGGATCGCCGACTCCCAACCGGTACGGGAGCTCGCGGCCCAGATCAGTCTGCTCGGCGCCTCCCTGGCCGTCGACGATTTCGGCACCGGCTATTCCTCCATCCGGGCACTCACCGAACTCCCCTTCGATACCATCAAGATCGACCTGTCGTTCGTCGCCGAGATGTTCGACTCGGCCAAAGCCAGGAAGGTCCTGATCGCCATCATCGCCCTCGGGCACAGTCTCGGTCTTAAGGTGGTCGCCGAGGGCGTGGAAACCGAAGCGCAATGGCGCGTCTTGATTGAGAGCGGTGCCGACCTGCTCCAAGGCTATCTGTTCGGGCGGCCGATGGACATCCTTGAGTTTGTGCGGACCCGCAGTGCCGCATTGAACACCACCAACCGGGCGGCCTGATCCAGCGCGGCCCGCGGGCAAACACCACCAACAGCATGAGACCCACCGTGACCCACGGCATCCAACCCAGGGTCGCGCACCCCAGTTCCGATACCGGTGGGCGCGATGGATAACAGCATGGGCACCGCCCGGCCCCCCACCGCCGACCACCGTCGGTTGCTCACCCTGGGGCTGGCCGCAGCGGCCATCGCCGGCAATTATTTCAGCCTGCCGTTATTCTTCGGCGTCGATATCCTGTTCGGCTCCATCGCCGTATTGCTGACCCTGGCCCGACTGGGCACCGGTGCCGGTCTGGCCGTGGCCCTGGCCGGGGGCGCCTATACCTGGCTGCTGTGGGATCATCCCTATGCCTTGATCATCCTGGTCGCCGAGGCCGCGGCGATCGGCTGGCACCGGGAGCGGGCGCGCCGACGCGGCCGAACCCCGCCGCCGCTGGCGGTTTCGGCGACCCTGTACTGGCTCCTGATCGGCATCCCGCTGGTGGTGTTGTGTTACCGGTTCGGGCTCGAGATAGGCTGGACCGCAACCCTTCTGATTGCCTTCAAGCAAGCACTCAACGGCATTCTCAACGCCGCCATCGCCGGACTGCTGCTGATCGGGGCAGCACACCTGCGTCGCCGTCAGCCCGGGCTGCCGCTCGCCGAAGTCCTGTTCGGTGTCCTGCTGGCCGGTATGCTGGGATCCACACTCCTGATCACCTCCTGGGAGAATCTGGGTCTCAAAGAACATCTCGAGACCACACACGCGAAACATCTACAGCTCGCGGGTCAACTCACGCTCGATCAACTGGCCGCGGATCGCGCGGCCGGCGGCGCGGACGCCACCGGGCTGCCGGCCCCGCTGCAGCAGCTCGGCGAACACCTGACCGAACTGCTGCTCGCGGCAGCCAACCCCCAAGTGCGACTGGAGTCCGGACCCCTCCTGCCCGCCGCGGCCCCGACCCTCGGCAAACGGCCGCAACCGGGACAACGCATTCCCACCGCGGACCCCGAACTCTTCCTCATGGTGCCCGACGAACCCACGGCCTCGCGCATGGTGCTCTGGAGTCAGGCCCGGTACCGCATGGATCTTCCCGTGACCACGGCGTCACTCCCCAACCAACGGCTGGTCATGGAGTTCAGCGCTGCGCCCCTGATCCATCAGGTCCAACTGCGCGTGATGCACCTGCTTGCGGCGCTGCTGACCCTCGCGCTGCTGGGGGTGGCCGCGGCCTATTGGCTGAGCGGGCGCATCGTGACGCCCTTACGACGGCTCGCGGAGCGGACACAAACCCTGTCGACCGCTATCGGCGATGACCAGCCCTGGGAGCCGCCGCCACCCGGGTTGCTGACCGAGACCCGTCAGTTGACACAGGCCGTAGCGGAGATGGCCAGGTCGCTGGCCGCCGGCTTTCAGACGCTCAGGCAAGAACGGGATCGACGTGAGCAGACGGAACATCGCCTCAACGCGATCGTCGAGTCCTCACCGCACGGCATCGTGGAGGCGAATCCCCTGACCTGGCGGCTGCTGTGGTGCAGCGGCTCCATGTTGCGTCTCTTCGGCTACACCGCGGCCGAATGGAACGACCAGTGTCTGACGATGGAAGACCTGCACCCGGCCGAGAGCTTGCCGCTGGTCCGGTCCGAGTACACACGTATCGCCGGTGCCGATCCGGCACCCGCTCTCGATCTGCCCTGCCGCCGGCGCGATGGCAGCATCTTTTACTGCAAGCTCTCCCCCGGCCTGGCGCGCATCGGTAACGACGCGACCTTGGTCGCATTTTTCACCGACGTGACGCCCGAGTACCAGGCCCGCCGCGCCGTGGAGCGGACCCGGACGGCACTGCTCAAGGCCCAGGAAATCGCCAAACTGGGGTCCTGGGAGCTGGACATCGCCGCCGGCGAACTGTCCTGGTCGCCCGAGGTGTTTCGCATTTTCGAGCAAGAACCGCAGGACTTCACCCCCTCCTATGCGGCGCTGCTGGCCGCGATTCACCCCGACGACCGACCCATGGTCGAACGCGCCTACTGGGACGCCCTCGCCAAGCGCACCCCCTATGACCTGATACACCGGTTGCTACTGCCGAGCGGACAGATCAAATGGGTGCACGACTGTTGCGAGTCCGAAGTCGCCGCGGACGGCCGGCCGCTCAAATCTCACGGAACGATCCAGGACATCACGGCCCGCAAACTGGCGGAATTGGCGGTGCGCCAGCGTGAGGCCATGGTGGGTGAGTTGCTCGCCCTCGCCGCCGAGTTCGTCAAGGTTCCCGACCAGGACATCCTCGCGCTGACCGAGCGGGCGATCACACGCATCGGCCGTTTCAGCCAGGCCGAGCGCAGCTATTATTTCCGTCTCGACACGGTCGCGGACACCCTCTGCAACACCATCGAATGGACGGCCGAGGGCATCACCCCGATGATCGGGAACAGTCGAGCCATCCCCTTGACCGCGCTGCCGGCCCTCATGATCCGGCTGCGGGCCGGAGCCCCCGCCGTCATTCACCGGGTGGCGGACCTGCCCGCCACCTGGTCCAATGAGCAGGCGCTGTTCCGTGCCCAGAACATCCAGTCGCTCCTCGTCGTCCCTCTCATCGTCGAGGAGACCTTACTGGGCTGTATCGGCTTCGATGCGGTGCGGCACCCGCGGGACTGGTCCGAGGTGGAGGTGCACTTCCTCCAGGTCTTCGCCAGCGTCCTGGCCGGGGCCATGGAGCGGGCACGGGCGACCGCGGAACTGCGTGCAAGCAACACCCGCTATGACGAACTGGCCCGCCAAAGCCGCGCCATCGCCTGGGAAGTGGATGCCCAGGGACGTTACACCTATGTCAGCCCGGTGTGCGAAGCGGTGCTGGGCTATCGACCAGCGGAGCTGGTCGGCACCTGCTATGACACGCTGTTCGCCCCGGAGCATCAGGCGTCGGTCAAAGCCGCCGCCCTGGAGGTCTTCGCCCGCAAGGCACCTTTCAAAGACTTCACCAACTGCTGCCGGACGCGCGATGGGGAACAGGTCTGGCTGCTGACCAACGGCACCCCGCTACTGGCCGACGACGGCAGCCTGCTGGGTTACCGCGGGATGGATGCCGACATCACCGAGCGCTATCTGGCGCAGGACCGCATCAAGGAGAGCGAGGGCCGGCTCGCCGCGATCTTCGACAATGCCCCCATCGGCATGACACTGGTCGGACCGGACCGGCGGATCATGCTGACCAACCGTGCACTGGCGGCCTTCCTCGGGCGCACCGCGGAGGAGTTGATCGGCATACCTTTCGATGACGTGACGCACCCGGCCGACCGTGACCGGGACATCGCGGAATTCAGCGCGCTGACCGCCGGCCGCCAGACCGGGTACCGCATGACCAAACGCTACCTGCACCCGGATGGCCGCATCGTCTGGGGCGACCTGCGCGTAGCCCTGCTGCCGACCCGCCCCGGCGAACCGCCGCTGCCGCTGCGGATGGTCGAGGACATCACCGAGCTGCACGCCGCCACTGAACGTCAGCAGGTTCTGGAAGACGCCATGGCGCGTTATGCCGCGCAACTCGAACAACTGGTCGACCTGATCAGCCTGCCGCATCCGGCATCGGAACAGGTCCGCGCCCTGCTGCGCCTGGGTTACCAGGCGTTGGGAATGACCGCGGCGGTCCTGGGGATCGTCGACGAGGCGCACGGACATCTGACGCTGACCAAGCTGCGCGACGATGCTCCGACCGGCGCCATCCCCGATCTCAGCCGCGCGCTGCTGGCGGAGACCCTGGCGGAACGGGGCAGCCCCTGTCAGATCGCGCCGGAGCGGCTGCCCCCTGCCGCGACCGCGGCGGGGTTCAGCTGCGGTATCCTCATGGCCTTCGACGGCACGCGCCCGGACGGATCCCACGCGACCCTGACACTCGCACTCTGGGGGTTTCAGCGACACCCGCAACTGCAAGAACCGGAACGCCAGATCATCCGTCTGATCGCCCAGCGCATCGCCTCGGTGCGGCGTCAGGAACAGGTCCAGCGCGACCTAATGGAGGCCCGGGAGCGCGAGGCCATCGGCCACCTGGCCAGCGGCGTGGCCCACGACTTCAACAACCTGCTGGGTGTGATCGGCGCCAACATCTACTATCTCGACGCCTGTCTCGTTGACCAGTGTCCTGTCGACCCGGAGGTCCGCCAAGTTCTGGAGGAGACCCAAAGCGCCCTGGGGCACGCCAAGGTCGTCACCTCCGGCATCCTCGCCTTGAGCCGCGGCGGCCGCGTGCCGTTGGAAGTCGTGGACCTGGGGCGGACCATTGCCGAACTGGAGCACATCCTGCGCCACATCCTGCCGTCCGGCATCGCGCTGCGGGTCACCGTTGCACCCGGACTCACCGCCTGGAGCAACAGCGCCTTTCTCCAGTCGGCGCTGCTCAATCTCGTGCTCAATGCCCGTGACGCCATGGCCGACGGCGGCATCTTATCCATCCAGGCACGTCCTCATCATTGGGAAGAAGACACCCCGCTCGCGGTCGGACACCTGGCCGCCATGGACTGTGTGGATCTCAGTGTCAGCGACACCGGCAGCGGCATCGCACCCGCCATCCTCCCGCGGATCTTCGATCCGCTGTTCTCCACCACGGCCGCGCGGCGCGGCCACGGCCTCGGGCTCTTTATGGTGCAGGAGTTCATTGCCCGCTCGGGGGCTGGACTGGCCGTTCAGTCGCGGCTGCATGCCGGCGCTTGTTTCCGGCTGCTGTTGCCACGCGAGCCCAGCGCCGCCGATCCCCGGCCGGACTCGCTACGCCCGGCCGCTTTACCCGGACCGGCGGAGCGCTCCGGGGCTCCGTCGCTCGCCGGTTTGCGCGTGTTGGTGGTGGACGATGATCCGCAAATCCGCGAAGCGCTCGCCCGACTCCTGACCCTGGAGGGCGCCAGCCTGGTCCTGGCCGAGCACGGACAGGCCTGTTCCGATCTGCTCGAACAAGACGGCGCCTTCGATCTGGTGCTCTCCGACATCGCCATGCCGGTGCTGGACGGCATCCGCCTCCAGCAGCGACTGGCGCGCGAGCGGCCCGAGCTCCCGGTCATCCTGATGACCGGCCAGCAGCCGGTCCTGGGCGACGCGCACGCCGGAGCCGAACCGCCGCTCATCCTGCGTAAACCCCTTGACGCCGCCACCCTGCGGGCGGCGATTCTTCAGCGTTGTGTTTGGAACACTTAACAACCGTGAACGGTTCCCAAGATCCCCGTGGGAGCGGCCTCCGGCCGCGATGGGGCCCACCGTGAACTCGAACACCGCGACTCGAACACCG
>NZ_CAIZIZ010000360.1 GCF_903933125.1 uncultured Lamprocystis sp.
ATCTCCCTACGGACGTAGGGTCCGCTGTGCGGACCGCTGGCTGTGCGGACCGCCGGCTGTGCAGACCGCCCGCGGCCGAAATGTCGCGGCGACCTCGTTCCCGGCCCGCGCGGCTTATCCAAGCGCGTCGTTTGGTGCTACGGCGAGGGTCTGCCCGAGCTTCAGGCGCAGGAAGGCGCTGGTGGTGTAGCGGGTGATGTCGGCATAGAACTGCTCGTACAGGTCCGCCGTCATGGCGTGGTAGGCGGCCTCCAGGTCGGGTGGAATGCTCAGGTGATCGCGGTTGACGATCGCGTGCACCCGATGATTCATCGGCGTCAGGAGGGTGCTCACGGCGGCTTGCAGCGCGTCGATGTCCGCCTGCGTCTTGATGGTCAGACGCTCCAGGTCGACGAAGAACAGGCGCCCGTGCGGTGCGTAGGCCAGGCGCTCGGTGAGTGGAACCGCACGCTGGTCGGTGCGAATCCCCATCGGTTCAGGTCGGAAAATGCGCGCGTCCATCAGCCGGGGGGGCTGCTCAATGATGGGTGCGAAGTCCATCCGCGCCAGGATATCGCGTTCGAGGTCCAGCCCCGGGGCGATCTCAATCAATTCCAGTCCGTCCGGGCGCAGGCGCAAGACGCAGCGTTCGGTCACATAGAGCACCGGTTGGCCCTTGGCCGCGGCATGGGGTCCGCTGTAGGTGCGGTGTTCCACCTGTTGGACGAACTTGGCCGCGTGGCTCTCCTCGTCGACGTGGAGCTGCCCGTCCGCAATCTCGTAACGGCACTTGCCGGCGCTGAAAGTCCCGACAAAGACCAGGGTCCGGGCGCGCTGGCTGATATTGATGAAGCCCCCGGCCCCGGCCAGCTTGGGCCCGAATTTGCTGACGTTGACATTGCCCTCGCGGTCGACCTGGGCCAGACCAAGACAGGCTAGATCCAGCCCGCCGCCGTCATAAAAATCGAACTGGGAGGGCTGATCGATGATCGCCTGGGCGTTGGTGGCGGCGCCGAAATTGAGCCCCCCGGCTGGCACTCCGCCGATGGTGCCGGGCTCGGTGGTGAGGGTCAGCAGTTCGAGGATGCGTTCTTCGTTAGCCACGCTGGCGACCCCCTCGGGCATCCCGATCCCCAGGTTGACGACGCTGTTGGGCTTGAGTTCGCAGGCGGCGCGTCGGGCGATGATCTTGCGTGCGCCCATGGGCATGGCGGCGATCGACTGCATCGGCACCCGGATCTCGCTGCCGAAGGCGGCGTTGTAGGGGGTGGCGAAAGTCTGCCAATGATGCTCCGGGGCCGGCGCGACCACGACGCAGTCCACCAGGATGCCGGGGATCTTGACCGCCTTGGCCGGCAGGGTGCCGCGCGCGGCGAGCCGCTCGACCTGAACGATGACCAGGCCGCCCGAGTTGTGGGCGGCGCCGGCGATGGCCAGGGCTTCCAGGAACAGCGCCTCCTTCTCCATCGTGATGTTGCCGTCGGCGTCGCCGGTGGTGCCGCGCAGCAGGGCGACGTTCACCGGCCGGCTCGGGTAGAACAGGTAGTCTTCACCGTGGATGCTCATCAGTTCCACAAGGTCTTGCGTGGTGCGTGCATTGAGCTTGCCGCCGCCGTTGCGGGGGTCGACGAAGGTGCCGAGTCCGATGCGGGAGATCACCCCTGGACGCTTGCCGGCCACCTCCCGGAACCAGTGCGAGATGACTCCCTGGGGCAGATTGTAGGCCTCCACCTGGTTCGCCACGGCCAGTCGACCGAGTTTTGGGGCCAGTCCCCAATGGCCGCCGATGATGCGCCGCAGCAGGCCGGGATGGGCCAGATGGTTGAGTCCGCGCTCGCCGCCGTCGCCCTGCCCGGCGGCGTAGATCAGGGTCAGATCGCGCGGCTCTTCGGTCTCCAGGAAGCGTTCCTCCAGGGCGACGGCCAGACCCTCGGCGAAACCGATGCCGACGAACCCGCCGGTGGCCAGGGTGTCGCCGGTGTGGATCAGACGCACCGCCGCGCGCGCCGTGACCACCTTGCCCATACCGTCAAGGTCCGGGGATTGCAATGCCGGGTGTGTCGTGCTCATGCTCCGTCTCCGCGCTGGGCGCAAGCCCGTTGACTCAAGTGTGCGTGGGCGAAGGATGCTGCCGGGCGGCGCGGCTGTCCAGCACCGGCGCACCAAAGCCGGCCGCCGGCCGTGCAATTTCGGTTACTCTGCGCGCACCCGTTTCAACGTCCGTGAGCCTGCCGCGATGAGCCGCCTGGAACGACTCTATTCGCCCCCCGAGATCGGCGCACCCGGCAAGCGTCAGGCGCGCGGGCGCCGCCGCGACCTTCTGTACTCGGGGCTCTTCGTCATCGCCATGGCGGCCATCGCCCTTGCCGCTCTGGCCCTGGTGATGCCGGGGTTCTTCGGCGGAACTTATCGGCTGCAGGCCTATTTCCTGGAGGCGCAAGGACTCACCGAGGGTATCCAGGTGATCCAGGAAGGCTATGTCATCGGCATCGTGGAAGGTGTTGCCCCGCTCTTTCCGGGGCGGGATGCCGCGGCGGTGCGCTGTCCGGCACCGCCGGCGGGCGCGTTGCGTTCCCCGGCCCTGCCGTGTTTCCGCGCCTCACTGCGTATCAAGAACGCTTGGCCGGTGCCGGTCGACAGCCTGGCCCGGATCGGTGCGGCCGGTCTGCTCCAGGGTGATGCCGTCAAGATCCATCCCGGCGCCTCGCCGTCGCTGCTGGCCAACGGCGCCACCATCGACGCGGAGGGACGGGAGGCGGACCTCCTGGTCAAGCTCAGTGAACTGACGGACGGGCTCGATCTGGTGGTCCAGGAGACCATCGCCCCGGCGCTTGCCAGCATCAAGGCCCAGATCCAGACCATTGAGGCCCTGCTCGGTACCGGCGCGGATCAGGAGGGCAACCGCGAGCGTCTGGCCGGCGCCTTCGCGAGCCTCCAGCGCCTGAGCGCGGCCATGGAGACGGCGGTGGACCCGAAAAAGATCGCGGCGATCCTGGATTCGGTCGAGCAGATGTCACGGCATCTGAGCGAGGTCTCGGGGACGCTCGGCGGCAGCACGGATGCGGTCACGGGCGCGGTGCGGCAATATGGCGAATTGGCGCAGGAAATCCGCGGGCTGGTGCGCGACAACAAGCCCGCTCTGCAACGCTCACTGGACGATACCCAATTCCTGTTGCAGGAGATCTCTGCCGGCTTGACCCCGATCCTCAGCAATATCGACGACATGAGTCACAATCTGTCGGCCCTCGCGCGCGAACTGCGGCGCGATCCGGCCACCATCATCAAGGGCCGTGAGGTCAAGGAACAGGCACCGTGGTTCAAATGATCAAGGCGGGTATCGGGATCGCCGTGCTGGTCGCCCTGGTGGGTCTGGCCGGGTGTGGGTCATCCGGTCCGATCAAGTCCGATCGTTTCTACCGCCTGGACCCGGCGGTACTGGAGGGGCCGGCGGGGGCCCCAGTCCCGGCCATCCTCATGGTGAACGAGTTGGCGGCCCGCGGCTTCCTGGGAAGTCGCGCCATTCCCTTCCGCACCCGTGAGGAGCCCCTGGTTGCTCAGCGTTACGACGATCTGCTGTGGGAGGAACCGCCCGCGCGGGCCTGGGCGCGCGCGCTGGTGACCGCGCTGCGGGCGGCGCGGGTTTTCGAGTTCGTCGTGGTGTCGGCCGAGCGGGCGCGCGCGGATTACCTGTTGGGCGGTGAGTTGGAGCGCTTCGAGCACCTGCCGACGGACCAGCCGCCGCGGGTGGCGGCAACCCTCCATCTCGCCCTGGTGCGGGCGGAGGATCGCAGCGTTGTCGCGACCCGGGAATACAGCGGCGAGGAATCGGTCGACGCCGACACGCCGGATGCCATGATCGCGGCCTTCAACCGGCTGAGCGCCCGGCTGGCGGCCGCGGTGGTGCGCGATCTCCAGTCCGCTAAGCCGCGCCTGCACGGTTCGGCGCGGCGTCCATGATCGCCGTTCCAGCGACAGCGGCCACTCGGATTTATCCACAGATGTCACAGATCCGGGACCCCCGCCTGCCTATCAGTTGCGCGAGGTCGAACTGACCCATCCAGACCCGCGCGCCCGCTTCGCCCGGCGAGCGGTGGCGTTGATGCCCTGTGCCGACGGCCGCGATACCCTGGCGCTGGTGGACAAGGCGTCGCCTCATAGTCTGTTCGATCTGATGCTGACCGAGGTCTCGGCCGTTGCGAAATCCACGCCGGTCGAGGTCGCCGCTGCCACTGGCCGCGCGCTCTGGCGGACCGGTTACAACTTCGTGCGATTCTGCTCGCAGTCGCGGGTGGTGGATGACTTCGGGCTCGCCGGCGGTGAGTTGCATCTGGCCTTGAACTGCGATCCGCACACCGTCGACCGGGAGAGCGTGCAGGCCGCCAAGCAGTTTCACTTACACTTGCTCTACTGGACGTCAGCCGCTCTGGCACCCCTCGCCGGTGCTGAACCTCTGGCACGCGTGCGCGACGCGCGGCTGCGCCGCCAGGCACTGGACCCGATTAGCTTCCTGGGCGCGCGCCTGATCTTCGATGCGCTGTCCGCGCTGGACCTGGGTCTTCCTGGGGCGGCGCTGCTGCCTCCCGACGACCCGGCCGTCATTGTCGGCAAGCGCCCGCTGGGCTGCGTGATCGCGCTCACCGGCTGGTCGGTCCTGGGTGAGCCGGTCTTCGCGGCGCTGATCCGCCGCATCCACGTCCGACTTGCGACGCTGGCGGCCGACCTGCTTGAGTCATTCACCGGTGAGCGTGAGCCGCCGCCGCCTTGGCAGCGCCACCCCTTGCTGCCGCGTCGCGACATCAGCGCGCGTATCCTCGCCGGCCCTTTCACTTCGGGCGTTCGGGACGGGCTCGAGTGCCTGGCCGCGGGTCTACGTCCGCTTGCGCCACGCACGGCCGCCCGGCTGGCACGCGCGTCGCCCGCGGTACGGATGGACCTGATGACCCTCAATCCCTTGGTCCAAGGTTCAAATCCTTGACGGCCTACCATTTAAAAACAGCGATTTAAGCCCCGCTTACGGCCCCAGCAATCGGGGCTTTTCGTTCCGGGGTTCCCCGTGGGGTTCCTCTGTTGGTGTCGCTGTAACGAAGCGACGCAACGGTTTCTGCCCCGCTGGGTTGGTTGGTGTCGCGGTGCCTGAGTCCGCGTCCGAGTCCGTCACCGGACAGCGCCGGCAGCGCCTCGGAGGTGCCGACCATCACCAGGTCGAGCAGGATCGCGACGCCTGAGTCCGCGTCCGCGTCCGAGCCCATCACCAGGCCCCCACGGGCAGTGCCGATGCGTCCGGCCCGCTGGGTTGGTGGTCGCCGCGGCGGTTGAAGATCCCCACGGACAGCGCCGACAGGGCCTCGAAGGTG
>NZ_CAIZIZ010000361.1 GCF_903933125.1 uncultured Lamprocystis sp.
CTATACGAGCCTGGCCGTGGCGCCGGACCTGCCGCAGCGCCGGCCGGAGGCGATCCGGCGCCTGCTGCGGTCACTCGATCGGGCCATCGGCTGGATGCGCCTGCACCCGCGCGAGGCCATGCAGGTCGCGACGACCGAACTGAACGTCGAAGACGCGGTCGTGGAAGAGACCTGGCAGCGGCTTGGATTCAATCTGGCCGTCGACCAGGGGTTCGTCATGCTCCTGCAGTCCGAGGCCCAGTGGGCCATCGCCAGCGGGCTCGCTCCCGGTCGGACGGTGCCCGATTTCACCGCCATGATCGACCCCTCCATCCTGGCGCGGCTGCGCCCGGGGTCCGTCACCATCACCCGGCAACCATGAACCTGCGCACCCGTGTCCGCCTGCTCGTTCTGGTGTCAACAATGATCGCGCTGTGGTTGCTCGGTGTCTTTTTCGCCGCCTACCGGGAGAGGACCCGCGCCGAGCAGGAGTTGGCGCTGAGCGAGCCCCTGACCGTTGCGACCTCCGTATTGCGCACGGTGATCTTCGGGCATCTGCTGTCCCCGCAAACGCAACCCCAATCCCAGGTCGAGGCGCAATTCAAGCTCCTCGCCGACCTGCTGGAGCCGGGGGCCCAGTTCAGCGCCGCGTCTGACGCACCGGATGCGGATACCCGCTATGCCTGGGACGGCGCCGGGCGCATGGTGAGCGAGCTGCTGGCACTCCTCGCCGACCTGAACGCCGCCGAGACTGACCCGCCCCGCAGTGCGCGCGACCGGCAGACCACCGAGCGGATCCTGATGGACAGCCATGCACTGAGCCTGTTCGTCAACCAGATTCGCGATCACGCCCTCGATGGTATTTTTCAGGCGAGCAGGCGGGAGAAGCGCGCCTTGGGCCTGCTGCTGGCGGGGCTGGCGGTGATTGGGCTGGGACTGCTCCTCCTGCTGGAGCGGGGCCTGTTGTTGCCGATCGGCCGGTTGCGCCACGCCGTGTTACAGATCGGCGGCGGCACCACGGCGTTGCGCCTCAAGACGCACCGCCGGGACGAATTGGGCCAACTGGCCAACGCCTTCGACCACCTGCTGGACCAGATCCACGCGACCACGGTCTCGCGCGACCGACTGGCGGTCGAGGTGGACGAACGCGCGCGAGTCGAGCGTGCCCTGCAGGAGAGCCAGGACTGGCTGCACCTGGCGATGCAGACCAGCCGCTCTTTCGCATTCGCGTGGGAACCGCAGGAAGGCGACCGGGTGTGGCGCAGCACGACCTGCGCGGCCATCCTGGGCCTCGCCGACGAGACGGCGGAGCACGATACCGGACAGGGCTGGTTTCAGCGGGTGGTGCCCGCGGACCGCGCGCGCTTCATCGCCCTGCTGGAGTCATTGCGGCCGGGTCAGGACCGCTATCGCACCGAGTACCGCGTCACCCGCGGTGACGGCGAGACCGTCGTCCTGGAAGAGACCGCACAGGGCTTCTTCGACGCGCAGGGCCGGTTGCAGCGCCTGGTCGGGGCGGCCGCCGACATCACCGAGCGGCGGGCAGCCGAGGAGGCACTGCAAAAGAACCGGGACTTATTGAACGCGATGGGCCGGATGGCCAGGGTTGGCGGCTGGGAGGTCGACCTGGTAACAGGTCAACAGGTGTGGACGGAGGCCATCTACGACATCCACGAACTGGACTATGCCTATACGCCAACGGTAGAGAAAGGCATCGCCTTCTATGCCCCCGAGTCACGCCCGATCATTACCGAGGCGGTGCGGCGCGCGATCGACCTGGATGAACCCTATGACCTGGAGTTGAAGATCGTCACCGCCAAGGGCCGTCGCCGCTGGGTCCACACCATCGGTCGGGCCGTCCGGGAGGGCAGCCGGACCATTGCACTCTCCGGGACCTTCCAGGACATCACCGAGCGCAAACAAACAGAGCTGGAACTCGATCGGCAGCGGACCATCCTGCAACAGGCGGAGCATCTGGCGCGGATCGGGGCCTGGGAGTGGGAGATCGCGCCGGACCGGCTGCACTTGTCCGCGGAGTTTCTCCGCGTGCATGGAGTGCAGGGGGCCGTACCGCTGACCCTCGATGAACTCTTGCCGCTGGCCCATCCGCAGGACCTGGATGCGGTGCAGCGGGCCTTTCAGGACGCGCTCGACGGCAAGCAGCCCTACGACCTTGAACACCGGATCATCCGCCGGGACGATGGCAGCATCCGCGTTGTTCATGCCAAGGCCGAGGTGAGTCGCAACGCGCGGGGCGAGCCGGTCAAGATGATCGGTGTCTCCCAAGACATCACCGAGCGGACGCAGGCGGCGGAGGCCCTGCGGCAGAGCGAAGAACGATTCCGAACCCTGGCCGAGGCCGTGCCGCAAATCGTCTGGATGACCAGACCAGACGGTTGGAACATCTATTTCAATCAGCACTGGGTGGATTACACCGGCCGGTCGCTGCAAGAGAGTTATGGCGACGGCTGGGCTATCCCCTTCCATCCCGATGACCGGCAGCGCGCCTGGGACGCCTGGCAGCATGCCGTCCAAACCGATGGCGCCTACGCGCTCGAATGTCGGCTGCGCCGCGCCGACGGCGTCTACCGCTGGTGGCTGGTCCGCGGCGTGTCGCTGCACGATGCCGAGGGCCAAGTCATCAATTGGTTCGGCACCTGCACCGACATCCAGGACCTCAAGGAGTCCGAGGCACAGTTGGAACGCAGCGCGCACTACGACGCGCTGACCGGACTACCCAACCGCGTGCTGCTGGCCGATCGCCTCCACCAGGCGATGGTTCAGGCGCAACGGCATGGGCGCCCAGTGGCCGTGGTCCTGCTCGACCTCGATGGCTTCAAGGCCATCAATGACCAGCACGGGCATGACACCGGGGATCAGTTCCTGATCGCCGCGGCGGCCCACCTGCAGCAAACGCTGCGCGCGGGCGACACCTTCGCCCGTCTGGGCGGTGATGAATTCGTCGCGGTGCTGCCGGACTTGGCCGACACCCAGGTCAGCGTGCCGCTGCTCACCCGTCTGCTCGAGGGCGCGGCCCAGCCGATTGCGGCCGGCGACCTAGTGCTCCAGGTGTCGGCCAGTCTCGGCGTCACCTTCTATCCGCAGGCGCAGGACATCAATGCGGAGCAACTGCTGCGCCAGGCCGATCAGGCGATGTATCAGGCCAAGCTCGCCGGCAAGAATTGCTACCACGTTTTCGACGCCGAGCACGATCGCGCCCTGCGTGGTCATCACGAGGGCCTGGAGCGTATCCGCCGTGCCCTGGTCGCCCATGAATTCGTGCTGTACTACCAGCCCAAGGTGAATATGCGCACGGGGGCGATCATCGGTGCCGAGGCCCTGATCCGTTGGCAACACCCGCGACGGGGCCTCCTGCCGCCGGCGGCGTTCCTGCCGGTGATCGAGGATCATCCGCTGGCCATCGCGATCGGCGAGTGGGTCATCGACACCGCCTTGACCCAGATGGAGTGCTGGCAGGCCGCCGGGCGGGAGCTCCCGGTCAGCGTCAATGTGGGGGCCCGTCAGTTACAGCAGGCGAACTTCGTCGAACGCCTGCGCGCAATCCTGGCGGCGCATCCAAAGGTCCGACCGGGCGATCTGGAACTGGAGGTGCTGGAGACCAGCGCGTTGGAACTGGCCGGGGCCTCCCGGGTCCTCGACGCCTGCCGGGGGTTCGGGGTCCTGTTTGCCCTGGATGACTTTGGCACGGGTTTTTCATCGCTCACCTATCTGCGACGCCTGCCGGTCGACCAGCTCAAGATCGACCAGAGCTTCGTGCGCGACATGCTCGAGGACCCGGATGACCTGGCCATTATCGAGGCTGTACTCGGCCTGGCCAGCGCCTTCCACCGTCAAGTCATCGCCGAAGGGGTGGAGACCGTCGCCCAAGGCGAACTGCTGTTGCGGCTTGGCTGCGAACTGGCGCAGGGCTACGCCATTGCCCGCCCCATGCCGGCCGCCGACCTCCCGGGCTGGTCGGCCGCCTGGCACCCCGATCCGGCCTGGGTCGACCTGCCGGCGGTGAGCCGCGACGATCTGCCGCTGCTCTTTGCGGTTCGGTGGGGCCATGTTTAACGACAGAAATCGCCTGAGCTCAAACCACCGCCTCCGGCACATCCGCCGAACGCTCCGCCGCGGCGCCGTGCATCAGGATGTTGAGCATCCGCATGGTGGCCGCGATGGCGGCGAAGACCTGGTTGGCGTGGACGCCGCGGGTCTTGATGCTGCCGCGCTCGGTGTCCCAGGTGATGATGCACTCGGTCAGCGCATCGGCGCGCCCGCCCTTGGGGATGCGCACTTCATAATCCTTGAGTTCCGGCAGTGTGATCCCGTGCCGCTTGAGCGGCTTGGTCAGGGCATTGATGAAGGCATCGAAGGCGCCGTTGCCGCTCCCCGCCGCGTTCACCACCTCATCACCCAGACAGATCTTGATGCTGGCCGTGGACTCCAACTCCAGGCTCGATGAGACATTGCAGGCCAGCAACTGCGCGTGGTTGTAATCCTTGCTGTCCAGCACCTCGGCGATGATGAAGGGCAGGTCCTCGGTGGTGATGGTCTTCTTGGAATCGCCCAACTCGACGATGCGGGCCAGCACCCGACGCTGGTTCTCCTCGGAGAGACTGATATCCAGGCGCTCCAGGTTCTTGGCCAGGGACGCCTTGCCCGCGAGCTTGCCCAGGGCGTATTTGCGCCGCCGGGCGAAGCGCTCCGGCGAGAGCCGGGTGTGGTAGAGACTGCCCTTCTTGTCCCCGTCGGCGTGAATGCCCGCGGTCTGGGTGAAGACGTCGGCGCCAACGATCGGCGCGTTGTCGGCGACGCGTTTGCCGGAGAAATACTCCACCAGTTCGCTCACCCGCGCCAGATGGGTCTCGTCGATCCCGATCTCGAACCCGAGCTGATCGCGCAGATTGACGGCGACCTCGGCTAGCGAGGCATTGCCGGCCCGCTCGCCCAGGCAATTCACGGTGCAGTGCACGGCCGCGACGCCCGCCTGGGCGGCGGCCAGGCAATTGGCGGTGCCCAGCCCATAGTCGTTATGGGGGTGAAAATCGAACAGTAGCCCCGGAAAACGCAGCATCATGTCGCTCATGGCGCAGAAGACCCGCTCCGGCGTCATCACCCCCAGGGTGTCGGGGAGCATGAAGTGCGCGATGCCCACGTCCGCCAGCCGCTCGACCAGCTCATAGACATAGGCCGGTTTGTCCTGGTAGCCATTGGACCAGTCTTCCAGGTAGCAGTTGACCTTGAGCCCCCGCGCCAGCGCCAGACCGACCGTCTCGCGCACGTCCGCGGCGTGCGTGTCCAGCGTCTTGCCAAGTTGGCCCACGCAGTGTTTCTCGCTGCCCTTGGCCAGCAGATTGAGCACCCGTCCGCCCGCCCGCGCGATCCAGTCCACGCTGCGCCCGCCATCGACAAAACCCAGCACTTCCACCCGCTCGGCCAGCCCGCGGCGCGCCGCCCAGTCGACAATGTTGGCGACCGCGTCCAGCTCACCAGGGGAGACCCGGGCCGAGGCGACCTCAATGCGGTCCACCCGCACCAGATCCAACAGAACCTTGGCGATGTTGGTCTTCTCGTCCGGGGAAAAAGACACCCCCTGAGTCTGTTCGCCGTCACGCAGCGTGGTATCCATGATGCGGACAGTACGAGGGGATTCGGTCATGCGGGGTCTCGTGGATTCAGGGACAGACGGGGCAAACAACACAAGGACACTGCCGCGACGCCTTGATTCAGTTAGAATCAGGGCGCAACGACAGGCTCGGGGAGGTCGAATGATACCATCCAGGACGCAGGGCGGGCGCGCGGATGCCGGCCGTTCGCACGCCGGCAGGGCGCGGGCCGAGCGCGCGACACCCGCGGCGACTGTCATGATCACCCGTGTCTCCGATCGCCAACCGCAACGAAGTGACCCCCGATGTATCGCTGGATTCACCAGGAAAAGGCACGCTACTACCAGGCACACCTGATCCGCAACCTGTTCGGCGACTGGACCTTGATCACGGTCTGGGGCAGCCTGGGATCGCACTGCGGCCGGATGTACAGCGCCGGTGTGCAGTCCTATGAGGCGGGCCTGGCCCGCCTTGAGGCGATCAGCAAGCGCCGCCGCCAGCGTGGTTACCTGCTCGTCGATGGGTCCTGAGCCCAGGGTCTCATCGCGAAAGCGGCGGCATCGCGCGCGACGCGCTGCGATCCGGCGCCTGGGCGATCAATCATTGACCGGAGCGGCTAACCGATTGGCCAGTCAGGGTTGCACCCGTCTTGGGCACAGGCTATCCACAGAAACGGTCACAGTGACTGTGGAAGGTCCGCGCGACAGCTGCGACACGGCGCAACCGGGGTGATCAATCGGTGACCGGCCCCGCTAACCCACTGACCCATCAGGGTTCAACCCGGCTTGAGCACAGGCTATCCACAACGACGCTCACAGTGACTGTGGAACGTCCGGGCGGCAGCAGGCTGATGGTGGATGCGCTGCGCTTATCCACCCTACGAAACGGACTCCACTGTAGGGTGGATAAGGCGCGCCGCTCGGTGTCAGGGACAACACGGCGGTCGCGCGCGCCGCATCCACCAGGGTTTGCGCGATGCCGCCCGAATGTGGAATTGCTGTCCGCGCGGGCGGATGCGCTGTTAGTCCGTTTTGCAGGAACACAATCAATGCCATCACACGTTCAAGACCGACTCGCCGCGATCATCACTGAGATCGACCACACCGGACAGGCCGATGTCCTGCGCCTCACGGTGCTCAAGAAATGGTTCGAATACCACCCCAAACGCCTGCGCGCCTTCGGGCTCTGGGTCGCGGAGCGTGCTGCCGCCCGCGGCGAAGGGGCCGAGGGAGAGGCCGCGGAGTTGTTCGCGACGGCGCGCACCCTGCTGACTGAGCGCCCCCTGTCCGAGCCGCGACCCGGCTGGACTGCCGCCGAGACACTGCACCGTCGTCTTGCGGCCTTCCAGAACACCGTGCAATACATTCGCGGAACGCCGGTGCGGATCATCCGGAACCGGAATCTGCTCCTGGTTGAAGAAGGTCTCGCCTTGTACCTGGGGCAGCGGACCAGGCCGACTGACGGCTACCGGTTGGCGGCCGATGATTGTGAGCACTATGACTCTCGCTACGGCACCAATCTGAATGGACCAGCACGAGAGAGAGTGGCCGCTCTGCTCGGTTTCGTTGCGACGGTCGAGGCGCAGGAGGGACAAGAGACCTGAGATTTCAAGCCCGCGAGTCGCCGCGCAACAGGGGAATCCGCTTCATGTGTCCGACCAGGATCGCGCGCGTGGCGCGGTCATAACCAAACTCGGCACTGGTCGCGCTCCAGGTGCTGACGACCCGATCCACCGCGGTGCGCACGCGCTCGGCGATCCACGCCGGATCGACGCCGATCTTGCGGGCCATCCGCTGAAAGGATTCAAAAGTCACATCCTCCCAGCGTTTTGACTTAGCGAGATTGAGTGCCAGGGTATCGTCAGCCTTATAGGGGATGGTCGCGACCTGATCGTAGGCCGGTGACAACACCGCCCGAACGCCATCCGGATAGAGCAAGGTCCAGTTCTTGTGGTGGGCATCGCCATTACCGGAGGCGACCATGAAAACGAGGCGCAGCAGGAATGCCGCCAACCCTTCCTCCCCGGCCAGTGACCAGATCACCCTGGCCAAGGTCTCGTAATTGAATTTCTTGTATTTCTCCTCTGGATAAAGCCCGAGGATCTGCGCAAAGTCCTCCATATGGACGCGGCTGCCATCGGCGCGGCGATCGAAACGCCGAACCGCCAGCGCACGGCGTTCGTGAAAGGCTCCGACCGCTTCGGGTAAACCCGTGATGTCCGCCACATCGACCGGTTCCAACTCGGGGATCGGGATTCCGCAGGCCTCGGCCCACCGCATGGTCGCATATTCATTTTCCGGCACCCGCGGGTAACGGCTGTCCGGGAGCTTGACGATCCAGTCGCCGCCCCGCCCACTGACCGGAATCGTGAGGCCACGCTCGCCGCGGCGGGCGGAGAATTTCAGTTGCACCCCCGCCAACGAGAAATGCCAGGAATCGCCGTCCGCTTCGCCCGGCGCCTCGTCAAGCGGCTCCATCTCTTCGGGATCACTCGCCGACGGATCAGCGACGATCCGCACCGCGCCCGGCAGATCCTCTCCCAAATGCCGCAGTAGGAAAAATTCGCGGGAGGCGAGGACGCCGGCGCGTTGCGCGACCAGCGCGCGTAAGGGTCCTTCCGGCAGGAGGTTGGAAAACCACGACGGGACTTTCGAGCGTGTGCGCTGCACCTGATCCAGGTCATCAAGAAATGCCTGGCCCAGCACGGGCCTCGGGTAGGCCTGTTTGTAGGATTCGAGCAGCCGGAATGCGCAGCCGTCGCTGCGCTCCCGGCTCAGGGTGCCGACCGGCAGATCGTTCAACAGCACACGCAGCAATGCAGCCACTCAGAGGTTCTCATCATCGACCACCAAGGCCGCCAGCGCGGGTCGGTCCGGCTCGTTCCAGCGCGCATGACGGGCGAAGAATCGCTCGAAGTGATCACGCAGGAACCCGGCTCGCGCCGTGAAAAAGCCATCCGTATCACCCCGCCGCAGGGCCTCGATCCCGTCCTCAGAAATACCGTGCGAAGCCAGCACGACGGGGTCCACCACGTCGATCAGAAGTCGTCGCAGGCGCGGGCGTTTAGGGTGAAGGAGCCGGTTCACGACCGACTGCACGAGCAAGCCCCGGCTGCTCGCCGCCACCACGGGCATCGAGAACGCCCGATCTCCCGGGCCAGTGAGCAGATCCAGGCTGATCGGCGCTCCGCTTTGCAAGTCCCGCGGTTTGAGATCCAGCAGGGCCAGGGTCTGTAACTTGCTAGCGGCATGACGGAAATTGAAGGGGCTTGTCGGCTCGGGCAAGACCGGGGGCCGGGCCTCGATCATCGCCAGCAGCCGCTGGACGGAAGTATCTTCGCTGTCTGAAACACTGCGCTCGATGCTCGCACGCGTGGAGACCGTATTGCCCTGGTGAGCGCCATTCAGCGCCCCACGCCAGACCCAACGTGCCAACAGATCGCGCGAGCGCGGCCGGGGATGCGGATGGTGCTGGAAGAATTTACCTAACAAAACGAAGGGCTGCTTATAGGGCAGCAGCGCGTAGCGCGGGATACCGACGTCGGCCTTCAGGAACTGGATCACGCGCTCGGCGGTTTGCGCCGTCTCGCGATAAGCGGCCAAGGCGTCCGCCGCGGACAGACGCAGGGGTCCGTCGTTCGTCCGTTCGATCACGTCGACGCCGCGTAAGACCCGCAAGAGCCGGTAAAGCAGCGTCTCTTCAACAGGGCCGAAGTTGAACGCCTCCAGATCAGCGACAATCTGCACCATGGTCGCGGGACTGGCCTGACCGCGTGCACCGTGCAGGGCATCGAAGACCTCGGTCTGTTTCAGTCGCCTGCCGGTCGCGTTGGTCCGTCCGAAGATCTCGCGCAGCGTCTCTTCACGCGTGGCGCGAACGAGATAGGCGGAAATTTCGTATTCCCGGACACGCTGACCGAGAGTGAAAGTGCGCTCGCGCCGAATCGGGTGCTTGGCGACATGCGCGAAGACCCACTGCATCAAGCGTTCGGAGTCCGCCACCGCGGTCATTGGCAGCCAACGGGAGGGGTCCTCGGCACGGTTACGCGGCGGTCGGACAAAGGTGCTCTGGTCGAGATCGAAATAGAGCGCGAACGCATCCGCGTCGGGCTCCGGAGCCAACAGCACCCGCGCGAGCGAGACGAGCCGCTGTTGACCATCTACGACCCAAAGCGCGTCACTGCGGGCCTCCGCGCTGATACGCAGCGCGCCGAACAGCAGCTCCGCCGGCTCCGCGCTGGCCTCCCAAAACAACAGGGTGCCGACCGGATAGCCGCGATAGAGGCTATCGAAAAACTTCGCGGCATCTGTCCACTTCCATTTGATGCCGCGTTGAAAAGGGGGGATGCGGATGCGCCCACGACGCAGATCGGGCAGCAGATCCTCAACCTTGAACGCGCGCGCTTCAGGGCGGCGTTCCAGTGGTTCGGGGTCTTGGCGGTCTTCCGTCATAGCGGACATCCATGGCGAATGTGACCCGACTATAGCGGATGCCCGACCAGCCCGCACCTTTGGTAACGACGCGGTGCGAGGGGTATCGTCGCGGGGGCCTCGATCAAGATTCCGGCCACTTGGGCTCGCCGGGTGCGTAGTCAGGCCATCCTGGCCTGACACCGTCAGGGCTGGAAGCCCTGACACGCATACCGCTGGCCGGGATGACGATCAAGGCCGTCGCGGGTATCCTAAACTCGATGACGACAACGACAACGACCGAGGCGCCAAAGGCGTTCCCTAGTGCCGGGTCCCTGAAACCGAGCGGCGCGCCTTATTTCTCGCGTGGATAGGGCCAGGCCATGATGCCGCCTTCCATGACCTTGACGTTGCGCCAGCCATGGGCCTGAAGGATGGCGGCACCCTCGTAGCCGCGCAGTGAGATCTTGCAGTAGAGAATGATCTCCTTGTCTTTGTCCTGCGGCAGTTCGTTGAGCCGCGCGCGCAGTGCACCGAGCGGGATCAGGGTCTCGCCGATGCCGAGCCGCAGTTCCTCGAACTCAGTCGGACCGCGGGTGTCGAGGATGAAGCAATCGGCCCCCTGATCCACGCGCTGTTTGACCTCGCGGGCGGACAGCCCCTTCATCCGACCCGCGAGCTTGTTCTCCATCACCTGCGCCGCGACGATGACGTGGTCCAAGGCGAGTGAGTACGGCGGGGCATAGGGCAGATCGGCATTGACCAGGTCGGTGACCGTCAATTGGCCGCGCAGCGCCATGGCCACGGTTGCCACGCGCTTACTGGCGTCGCCGGGGCCGATGCACTGGAAGCCCAGGACCCGGCCCGACGTGCGGTCAGCCACCAGTTTGCTGATCAACAGCTTGCCGCTCATATAGCCGGGGATGTCGAGCCCGGCGATGGTCGCGGTCTCGATGTCATAGCCGAGATCCCGCGCCCGCTGCGCCGAGAGACCGGTGAAGCCGACCGTGTAGTCGAAAATCTTGCAGATGCCGGTCTTGGTGATCCCTGGGAAGCGGGCGCTGCCCTCCTGAATCACGTTCTGGCCGGCCACCCGTCCCTGCAGATTCGCGATGTCGCCATAGGGCGCGCGCAGCTTGGCACCGGTGATCAGTGAGGTGCACTCGACACAGTCGCCGACCGCATAGACCAGCGGATCCGAGGTCTGCATGTAGTCGTTGACGGCGATGCCGCCGGTCTCCCCGAGGACGATTCCAGCCGCCTCGGCGAGGCTGACGTTGGGCCTGACCCCCACGGATACGACGGCGACCTCGCAGGGCAGTTCGGTGCCGTTGTCCAGTTTGACCCCGGTCAGGCGTCCGTCCTCACCGAGAAACTCGGCCACGCCGTTGCCGACGATGATGTCCGGACCATTGGCGCGGATGTGGTTCTCCACCAGCTTGGCCAAATCCGGGTCCAGAAAGGGCAGAATCTGGCGCGTCTTCTCGATGACCGTGGTATGAATCCCGGCCAGCCGCAGGGCCTCGCAGACTTCGAAACCGATCAGGCCGCCGCCGACCACGACTGCCTTGGCCGCTTTCTTGTCGTCGCGCACCGCCCGCAGAAAATCGGCATCGGCCAGCGAATGCAGCGTGGTGACACCCTGGAGTTCAATCCCCGGCACCGGCGGACGCAGCGGCTTGGCACCGGTGGCGATCACCAGGCGGTCATAGGCGATGGTCTGTTGATCGCCGGTGGGCAGGTGGCGATAGGTCACGGTCTGTTCGGCGCGGTCGATCGCGATGGCCTCGGTCTCAACCAGCGCATTGATGCGCTTGGCCTTCTCGAAGAAATTGGGATCCCGCACGATACCGGCCGGCGTGCAGATCAGCAGGTTGCGGTCATCGAAGGTACCGCCGACATAGTAGGGAAAGCCACAGGAAGCCATCGACAGGTCGGGTTCGCGCTGGATCAGCGTGATCTCGGCGAACTCATCCATCCGACGCGCTTTGGCGGCAGCCTTGGGGCCGGCGGCGGAGCCGCCGATGACGACGATGCGTAAAGGGTGTGACGACATCAAAAAGTCCTCGGATAATGCAAAACAGGCAAGCAGAGTCAGCGGATTCTCGGCTGATCAATGACGGTGGTCCGGCGCTCGGGACGCGGGACAGTGCCGCTCCCACAGCCTGTCAGTCTGTCCCGAGAACGCCCGACGGACGATGCGTATCCGCAACCCAGGTTCATTTTCCGCCCCAACTGGGGCAAGATGTGGCCTGAACCAGTTCTGAGATCCGAGCCGATGAGCCAAGACGTCCCTTTCTGGGAAACCACACCCCTGCACGAAATGACCGCGGAGCAGTGGGAATCACTGTGCGACGGGTGCGCCAAGTGCTGCCTGGAGAAGTTCGAGGAGGAAGAGACCGGGCACATCGTCTACTCGCGCGTCGCCTGTCAACTGCTCGACCTGGACACCTGCCGCTGCGGAGACTATCCAAACCGCTCCAGTCAGGTGTCGGACTGCGTCAGACTGGTGCCCGCGGAGCTGAACCCACCCACCTGGCTGCCCGAGACCTGTGCCTATCGGCGGATTGCCGAGGGGCGGCCCCTGCCCCGCTGGCATCCATTGCTCACCGGCGATCCAGGCTCGGTCGCGGCCGCCGGCCACAGTGTCCGCGGCCGCGTCATCGCGCCATCAAAAGACGAAGACCCGCTGATGAACCTCATCGATTGGATCAAGTAGAGTTTCAACCATGCCGCAGAACCGCATCCGCGATTGCTCCACCCTGACCCATCGGCTTGCTCTGGCGGCCATCCTTCTGACTCTTGCGATCGGGGCCTTGCCTACCCTGGCGGCCACACCCTGGGCCGAGATCACCACGCCCAGCCCGGGACCAACGCGGGTCATCGGCGGTGCATCCAACGGCTGTGTGGGCGGTGCCGACATCCTTCCCGAGTCGGGACCGGGTTTTGTCAGCGTGCGGCGCTACCGCAACCGCTACTACGGGCACCCGACCCTGTTGCGCATGGTCGCCGACCTGGGCCAAGCAGCGACGCGCAAACACGGCGGTCTGGTGATGATCGGTGATCTCAGCCAACCGCGCGGCGGCCGGATGGCCTCCTCGCATCGCAGCCATCAAAATGGTCTGGATGTGGATGTCTGGTTCACCCTGGCGCCCTCGCCGGACGGGGCACGCCGGGTGATGGACAATCAGCCCGATCCGCGGAGCATGGTCCAACCCGGCGGGTTGGAAACGAGCAGCGCCTGGGGCGAACCCCAGCGCTTCCTGCTGGAGACGGCCGCCCGCCATCCGGCGGTGGACCGCATCTTCGTCAACCCCGGCATCAAACGCGCACTCTGCCGCGAGGTGCAAGGCGAACGGGCCTGGCTGCGTAAGATCAGACCCTGGTGGGGTCACGACGCGCACTTTCATCTGCGCATCCGCTGCCCGACCGACAGTCCGCAGTGCGATTCTCAGGGGGCGCTGCCCGCGGGTGACGGCTGCGGGGCCGATCTCGCCTGGTGGTTCAGCGAAGACGCGCGCAAACCCTCAAAGAAAAAGGCGGAGCCTGCGGTCGAACCGGCCATCCCGAAGGGCTGTATGGCGCTGCTGCGTGATTAGGGACGCTGTAGGCGTCTCGGTCGTTGTCGTTGTCGTTGTCGTTGTCGTAATCGTACGGTCCCGTCCGTGACGATTGAAGCCTTTCCAACGCTTGGCGGCCCTGCACGCCCAGGCGACGGACCAAATCCGAACCGGATCGATACCGGGCTGCCCATGCCGGTCTCGATCCGGCCGGCCTCGGGGCGTTCCGCAATGGAGGTCGAGGCTTTACCCTCGACTTTGGCCATTTCAGGCCGTCGAGGCCAGTTGATCCAGCAAGCGTTCCCAGTCCCGCTGGGAAATAACGAGGGCGTCCGGGTCTGCGGTTGAGTTGACGAAATTCGCCGCCGCCCAACTGGTGCGGCGCACCA
>NZ_CAIZIZ010000362.1 GCF_903933125.1 uncultured Lamprocystis sp.
TGATTCCACTTCGCGAGATCGAGCTTAAGCATAAACGCTGCGTGCTTCTGGTATCGGGGGCCGGTCTGGCCGACACAGGGGGCTCGGCACGGGACGCAACGTATCACAGAAATTACGTATCTCGCGCTTGGCGCGGTTTAGGAGGCTGTCTGATGAAACCAACAGGTCTCAACCGGTTCATGGTCCTCGGCGTTATACTCGCGACTTCGGCCGCGCTTGCCGCGCCCGCGCGGCTGTCGGCATCCGAGGCGATCGTCATCAGCTATAAGCAGGATTTGGTGGTGGCGACCACGAATCCACGTCAGAAGCGGCCGACTCTCGATAGCGCGGCGGTCGAAGCGGCCTGTGTTGCGACGGCGCTCGCGAGGAATCTGCAGATGGCCGCGGCGAATTCCGGGCAAGCGGTCGCTATGTTTCCCGCGCTCGGCGGCGTGAAATTGGCCAATGAGCGGTTTCTCATCAAGTCCAAAGCGGGCGCGCAAGCCTGTTTCGATCCCGATGAGGACACCGTAGGTTACGACTCGGTTGATTTCAATATCGCGGTTCCGGATGACTACACCTTGCTCATCGATCTGGTGAGACAGTTCCTGCAGGCCGACGGCCGGATGGTCGTCTGCCCATTGTGCTGGATGAGCCGCGGGTACCCGGCGACTGATCTGATCGACGGAGCCGAAGTCGGCACCCCAATGACCGTGGGGCCGCTGTTCCTCCAAGCGGAGAAGGTGATCGATTTCTGATCCGCGCTCCGCCATGTTTGCTCCCGGCTCGGTCGCAGTCGGTGACGACCGGAGCGCCGAGCGTCCTGCGCGGCCCGGCGCCGCGCTCGGACCGCGGGTGTTGGGCTGCGGCATCCAGCGCGATAACCGAATGTCGGGGCGGGCTGTTATAGCCTTCGGGCGTGATATAGCCATCGGACGTGATAGCCGGACGTAGGGGCGGGTTTCAAACCCGCCCCTACACGAAGGTCTGTCTGGATATCAGGTGCGAACGCTATAACCACGCCGAAGAGACGGCGATATCCTGATATCAGGTGCGAACGCGGCCGCCACGACGGCTGGGGATTCGCCGCGGCCGGCGTCGGCGCTTGCGGGTCGGCCTCCAGTTTCACGGCGATCCAGGCGGTGAGCGGCATCAGTACCGCCCAGCCGACCGCCAGCACGGCGAGTGCCGCGACGGGGTTGGGGAAACTCACGGCGCCAAGCCGCATTCCTGCGTAAAACGCAAGCGGTCCGCCGATGGCGCCGAACAGGCTCGCCAGCCACCAGCGGCCGAGCAGCCAGCGCATCGAGACATAGAAGGTGGTGGCGAACCCGGCCCACATGGCGATGATCCACACCGGGGCGAGCCAGGGCAGGATCATGCCCGAGGGATAGACCAGCAGCCCGAGCCCGGCCAGCAGCCCGTCCCACAGGGCGCCGATGGCGGCAACCGCCGTGATGAGGGCGGCATCCCGCCAGGGCGCGGGGCTACCGACCAACAGGATGACCACCGCCGCCGCGGTCACGGCCACCCCGACCCAGGGCAGCCCATGGGCGCCGCCGAGGACACAAGCGAACCAGGCGACCTGATACGCGACAAAATTCACGATAACACGAGAAGACACGGGAACTCCGGTCAGGGCCACAGTCACTTGCCGAACGACGTGGCGCCGGGTCCAACGAAAAGCAACATCTAAACCGCGTCCGGCGCGAAATGCGTAACTTTCATTTTGGGCTGACGGACGCGCAGCGCGACACCCTGATCGCGCGGCTGGCCGATCAGGTCGGGGGCTGGCTGGAGCAGCGGCAACCGGCGGCCGGTGCCACCGACCGGCCCACGCGTCGGCCTAGCGCCACCCCGCCGGTGGCCCCATCCGACCGGCGCCCCGAGCTCACCTTGGAGTTTCAGACGGCGCGGGGCGGTCTGCGCCGGCGCTATTACCTGACGGACGGGGCCAGACCAACCGAGATCGCTCTGCCGGAGACCCACGGCGAGCACGCATTGGACCTGTGGGAACCTTGTCTGCCCATCGATGGCGACGCACTGACCAGCCTGCTGATCGGCGACGACCCCGCGATCTGGACGCAACTCCTGGCCGCGGCGGCGGGCGCGCCGATCCCTGCTCCGAACCGCGGACCGCTGGTGCCGCCCCGGCATCCGGTGCGCGTGCGCCTCCTCGGCGGCGGTGACCTCCTGACCAAACTGCCCTGGCACCAGCTCGCCTATCAGGGTACCCCGCTGTGGCAGTCCGGGTGGACGGTGGAGCACAGCCCCCAGCCCGTCCCCGATCAGCGTCCGCGCTTCCCCAATCACAGCCTCGCGATGCCCGGCCCGGTGCTGGCGGTGTTCTCCCGCGACCGCTATCGGGCGGGACACCTGGATGACCTGCGCGGACTGTTCCGGACCCTCTGGCCCAGGCGCAGCACCCTGTTCGACGCGACCTACCTCGATCAGCTACGCTCTGAACTGCAGGAACGCCCGCCGCGTCTGCTCTACTATTTCGGCGCGGGCCGCTGGGACCGGGCGACCGGCACCTATCTCCTGGACCTGCCGGACCGCGACGGCCATCCGGCGGGGCTGTCGCTCGCCGCGCTGGCCCAGGCCTTCGGTGTGCGGGCACCGGAGGTCTGCTTCCTCAATCTGGTGGACGATCAGGGCTGTCACGCCATGGCCGCGGCCGGCGCCCTGGTCGATGATCGCCCCGGACGCGCCCGGGCCGCGGTCATCCACTGCACCCCGAGCCAGGATTTGGGCCAGGCGGCGGAGGTCGGCTTCCGTTGGCTGGAGCACCTGCTGGTGCACCGCAGCGACCCGATCATCGCCTTCCATCACGCCGGCGCCCGCCACGGCGGCTGCTGGAGCGCCTATCAGGACTGGCAGACCAGCACCGACGCCGCGCTCGACGACGACCTGGTGGAATACCTGCTCGACCGTCGCGACCAGAGCGAGCACCTGCTGGGCGTTTGCCGGGACCTGGTCACCGGGGAAACCCCGCTGCGGGTCCAGTTCCGCCTGGCGATCGGGACGCGCGGCAATCGGGTGCACGATTTCGCGCGCCAGGCCGAGGTCTATCTGGTGGAAAGCGACTTCGCGGGGGTCTTCGTCTACCCGCGCGGCCCGGTCCACCTGTCTGCCGAGGCCGCGACGCCCGCCGCGGTCGAACTGGCCTTTCGCCGCGCCTTTCGGCTCGCTCCGCGGGCCGACCTGTTTGCGGCCCTGGGCAGTCGCGCTCCGGGCTACGGCGGCGAAGTGCAGGTCCCGCTCCTGTGCTGGCGTGTGGAGAGCGACGGCGAGCCCTCCACCGAGGCGCTGCAATCGCTCGCCGGGGCGGTGCTGGAATGGACCTGGGAGCGGCTCGCCATCGGCTGTCCCGCGCGCTGGAGGACCAGCGCGGCCCCCGGCCGAGCTTCCGATTCCGCGCCATGCCCCCCCTGGCGGCGGTCGACGAAGACCATCTGCGCGACTATTTCGGCTCGCCGGTCTGCTGGTGCTGGGACCACCTGAAACCGGACTACCCGGCGCTGATGTTGAACGGGCGCGACCAGATGCCCTTCGCCGAGGCCGTCACCCGGATCAAAGAGGCCAAGATGATCGGCTGGGGCCAAATGGCGGATAAACTGCGCGCGGCGGGGCGTCCGCGTGCGTGACATCGCTGCGAGATTGGGCAAGTATTCCGCCCGGGCGCGAAATCAACGCAATCCCGTAGGTTGGGGTGAGGAACGAACCCCAACATTTCAGCTATACCGGGTCGCGCGCGCCGGGATCGCGCCGAGCCGCACGCTGCGCCGCCGCCTGGCAGCCTGTCGGACTTAGCCCCTAGGATAAGAGCATGAGTCAATATAAAGGCTTTTTGCTACACAACCTAACGTAAGGTGATTTCCGCGAAAAGTCCAACCCGTAGGAGCTCGCTTGCGGGCGACGGGTGGGGGCACAATGACGCGATTCCGGCAGGTCACGTCGCCCGCAAGCGGGCTCCTACGGAGCTTGATTCTTGATAGCGTCTTATTCGGAAATCGCCTAAAGCCCGACAGGCTGCTAGAGGCGCGCCTGCGCCGCGCGGCGGCGGCGGGGGATGCGTCACTGATCCGCAGCATCGGTTCCTATCGGGTCCTGCTGTGCTTTCCCGAGGTCTGAGGCCGGCACTCGGGCCAGGGATGGCGGAGTGACAAAATGACACTGCCGGCGCGAAAAACTGCCGGGAAAAAGACAAGACAAAAAGACAATCTGTCAATGTGTCAAGGCTGGCGGACCGGGCCGCGCACGCAACGGAACCCCAGGACCGAGATCCGGTAATCGGGAAGGTCGTGGTACCGGAACGCCGAGCGCAGGCAGACGGGCGGATCGTCGAACGAGCCGCCGCGCACAACCCGATACTGGCCGTGCGCGGTACCGCGGGGATCGATGGGATCCTCGGGTCGGTAGGGGCCGTACCAGTCCCAGCACCACTCCCAGACGTTGCCGTGGAGGTCGTGCAGACCCCAGGGGTTGGGCCGCTTCTCTGCAACGGGACGGGCCGAGCCGCCGGAATTCTGATTGAACCAGGCGTCATCGCCCAATGACTCGGGGTTGTCTCCACCGGACCAGCGGATCCCGGTCCCCGCCCGGCAGCCATACTCCCACTCCGCCTCCGTGGGGAGCCGGTAGCCCCCGGCCTGCCAATCGCAGATCCAGTGCCGCCGGGGCCCAAGCCCGGTCTGCCGGTAGCAGGGGCGATAGCCCTGCTGTTTGGACAGGCGGTTGCAGAAGTGCAGGGCGTCTTCCCAGGACACCTCGGTCACCGGGTGCGCGTCGCCGTCGCGGCCGCGGTCATCCCCCATCACCGCGCGCCACTGGCCGCGGGTGACCGGTGTCAGGCCCATGCGCAAGGCGCTGACCTGGACCTGGTGGAGCGGCTTCTCCTGATCACCTGCCATCGGGTCGGTGTCCGGCGAGCCCATGAGAAAGGTCCCGCCGGCCAGTTCGACCATGACCAATGGCCCATCCCGGACCCGCCGGCCATGCGGCCCGACCGGCGCGGTGGGCGGGCCGATGGTGCCGATCTGGCGGGGGCGCACGTCGGCGCCCGCCCAACCGAGCCCGGCCAGCAGCAGCGCCCAGGCCGCGAGCGACGCGGGGTGCTCCCAGTACCAGGCCAGCGCAAGCCCCAGTGCAAGACCCAGCACGCCGCCGACGCCCAGGAGCAGCCGGCGGCTCGCCGGCAGGCCGACCGCCGGACGACGGTGCGCACCCGATCCCGGACCAGCGGCCGCCGCCCCGCCGCCGCCCGTGTTTTTCAGCCCGGCCTGAGTCAACTGTCCTCCGCGTCCACTGAACCCCCCGCTGCGACACACGGCAGCGAGTTCCGGGGACAGTTTACTTCACTCGGGCAGTCCGGAAAATTAAGTAAACTGTCTCCGGAATTGCGAAATCACCTTAACGTGAAAGTCGCGCAGCGACCCCGTGGGAGCGGCGTCCCGCCGCGATGGGGCCGGGCGCGCA
>NZ_CAIZIZ010000363.1 GCF_903933125.1 uncultured Lamprocystis sp.
GCTGCAAACTGGTATCGCGAAGGCCGAACGGCCGGCTCTGTCACAGGGGCTTATCAAGGCTTGAGCCGTGTGCGGTGAAAGTCGCAAGCACGGTTCTTAGGGGGCTGGGCGGCGGTAACGCCACCCGGCTACCCGACCCGGACACTGGGACACCGGAGATCGAGGCTTTAGCCGGTCGACCTCGCAGCTGCGTGGCCTTGGTCCGGCTAACGGCCATGGAAGGAACATCCGCCACCCCGGACGATGAATGGCCCCCGTGGGAGCGGCGTCCCGCCGCGATGCGGTGCCGCGCTGATCTCGAACGCTGCGGTGACCCGCCCGACCCCATCGCGGCGGGACGCCGCTCCCACAGGGTCGCTACGCGCCGTTCACGGTAAAGCCTCGACCTCCAGCGCGCCACGCCCCGGTACTGGCCGCAACGCTGAACAAGGCTGGGCGAGGCACTGATACTGATGGCGAATTCTCCAAACTGCCGAATCGCGAACGATGCGGTTCATGCCTCACCGCACCGTCCGGATTCGCGCCGGCTGGAAGCCGGCGCCACGAGGGGCTAGAAGTCCAACCGACTGACCTCCGCCTGGGTCGCGGTGTCCTTGATCAGAACCTGTGCCCCGTCCGCCGCCGACACACCAAGCACGGCCACCTCCGGACTGCCGTTGCCGTTCATATCCGGCAACACCGCCAAGTCCAGGGGAACGAGCTGATCGAACCAGAGGTTACGCACCAGCGCACCGGTCACGGCATCACGCAGTTCGGTCTTGAGCTGACCAGCGGCGTCGCGGCTCAATACCGCCAGTTCGGCCACCCCATTGGCGTTGAGGTCAGGCAGCGCGGCCACCTGGTACGGCGTGAAAGTCCGGTTGTAGTAGACGAACCCGAGTTGAACCGCCGTGCCCGCATCCGCGGTCTTGACCAGGACCGCTCCCCCGCGACTCTGCCCCAGCACCGCGACCTCCGGGGTACCGTTGTTGTTAGCGTCAGGCACCTCGGCCAGGTTCAGCGGGGTCGTCCATTGCGGCGACCACAGAACCTTGACCAGGGCCGCGCTGGCGCTATCGCGCAGTTCGACCCGCGGCAGACCGGCGGCATTGACCCCCAGTACGGCGAGTTCCGCGGCCCCATTGCTGTTGGCGTCGGCGACCGCGGCGAAATCCACGGGTCGGAAGGTCTTGGCGAAGAACACCTGCCCCAGCCCGGCGCCGCTGCGGGCGTCCTTGATCTCGGCAGCAATCGCGCCGGTACTCGCATTGATGCCGAGCACCGCCAGTTCCGCCGCGCCGTTGCCGTTGCGATCGGGCAGCACCGCCAGCCGCTGGGGTACGAAGGCGAGGTTGAAGGCGACCGCGCTCAGGCGCTCGCCGGTGAGGGTATCGCGTAGTTCGACCTGGACGCTGCCGTTCACGGCATGGCGGCCCAGCAGGGCCAACTCCGGGGCGCCGTTGGTGTTCTGGTCGGGGACTACGGCGAGGTCGAACGGTGTATAGCCTTGATCAAAGACGAAGGTCTGGATCGGGGTCCCGGTGACGGCTTGCTTGATCTGGGCGGTTACCGTTCCCGCCGTGGCATCGGCGAACAAGACCGCGAGGTGCTGGGTGCCGTCACCCGTCAAGTCGCCAACGGACGCGAGCCAGGGCAAGGCCGCCATGGGTGTGGTGGGCGTGTCCGCGATCTTGGCGACAAAGGATTCATGGTCTCCACCGCCGAAGTCAGGCTGCAGGGCCTGGCGGGTCGGAAAGTCGGTGGAACTGGTCACTCCTGTCATGTAGGCATTCCCGGCGCCATCCACGGCGATGCCAGTGCCCCAGTCCTCGCCACTACCGCCGAGGTAGCTGGCGAAAACCAGCGCGGAACCATCGGCACTGAGCTTGGCGACAAAGCCATCGTCGTATCCGCCACCGAAGTCGAGCTGCGGGGCGTAGGGTGTCGAGAAGTCGGTGGAGTTGGTATTTCCCGTCACGTAGGCATTCCCGGCGCCGTCCACCGCGATGTCAGCGCCACCGTCCCAGCCGCTACCGCCGAAGTAGCTCGCGTAGATCGGCGTGGCACCATCGGCACTGAGCTTGACGACAAAAGCATCGTAGTCTCCGCCGATGTACTCAGGCGGAAGGGCATCGCGTATCGGGAAGTCGCCGGAGGCGCTCACTCCCGTCAAGTAGACATTCCCCGCGCTGTCCACGGCGATGCCAAAGCCCTGGTCAATGCTGCTACCGCCGAGGTAGCTGGCATAGACCAGCGTAGCGCCATCGGCACTGAGCTTGGCGACAAAAGTGTCGTAAATTCCGCCGCCGAAGTCAGACTGCAACGCATGGCGTGTCGGGAAGTCGGTGGAGGAGGTATATCCCGTCAGGTAGGCATTCCCAGTGCCGTCCACGGCAATGCTCATAACAGTATCGCTGTTGCTACCGCCGAGGTAGGTGGCGTAGTGCAGCCGAGCGCCGTCGGCACTGAACTTGGCAACAAAGGCATCTATGGCTCCACCATCGGGTCCGCCGCCGTGGTCAGGCTGCAGAGCACCATGCGACGGAAAGTCGGTGGAGAAAGTAATCCCCGTTACGTAGGCATTGCCAGCCCCGTCAGCGGCAATGCTCATCCCATAGTCGGCGCTGCTACCGCCGAGGTAGCTGGCGTAGACCAGACTAGCGCCATCGGCGCTGATCTTGGCAACAAACGCATCCACGCTTCCGCTCTTTCCAGGCTGCAGGCCATGGCGGATCGGGAAATTGGGGGAAAAAGTCTGCCCGGTTACGTAGACATTGCCAGCGCCGTCCACGGCAATGCCATTACCCCAGTCCGCGTAACTCCCCCCGAGGTAAGTCGCGAAGACCAGCGTGGCACCGTCGGCACTGAGCTTGGCGACAAAGGCATCTCCTGCATATCCGCCGTAATCCGGCTGCAGAGCATGGTGAGTCGGGAAGTCGGTGGATTCGGTCAGTCCCGTCAAGTAGGCATTCCCGGCGCCGTCCACGGCGATGTCCCTGCCGTGATCGTAGCCGGCACCACCCAGGTAGGTGGAATAGCTCAACACCGGATCGATCACCAACGCCCGCCCGGCGTCATAGTCGCCGATGGCCAGACTCACCTGCCGGTTGTCCGCCAGCACATAGCGCGTCGGAACCAGCGTGCGCTCACCGTTGCTCTCCTGATAGACCCGCGGAATTTGCTGAATGACCTGCTGCTCACCCAGGGTCAACACCAGATTGCCGGTGTCATCAAGCCGCATCTGATCCGCCCCCGCAAAGGCCAGCCGGATGATCTTGGGGTCCGCCCCCGGGGCCAGCACCAGGTCATACTCCAGTTGCCCCTGGGTGCCGTAATAGACCAGATCGACGCCGGGATAGACACCCTCGTAGCGGACCTTGGCATAGGTCGACAGGCCGGTGCGCCAAGCCGCGGGGTCCTTGCCGCGCAGGTAGTTGACCTTGCCCGGCAGAGCTGCCTCGCCGCGGATAACCGGTTCGGGATTAGCGCCGACCAGGCTCAGGCGCAGCACTGCCGGGGGCGTCGTCGCGGCGGTCGGTTCCGGCGCGGCGGCCAGCGTCGGCGCGGGCACCGACTCCGGCCGGGCGCCGGGCCGGGGCCGCGACGCCGGGTTCGGCTGGCTGGTGTGCAGTGAAAGCACCGCCTCGCCGGGCGTCAAAAACAGGCTATAGCCGGGGCCGCGGGCTATCCCGGGTGCGATCGAAACTGATGAGGTAGCTTAAAATACAGCGGTACCCGTCTACACACCCGAGGATCGCCCAATGAGCACTGTGCTGCCCCCCAACGATGAGCGACTGCTGGCCC
>NZ_CAIZIZ010000364.1 GCF_903933125.1 uncultured Lamprocystis sp.
CCATGCCACAGAAGCCCATGCCACAGAAGCCCATGCCACAGAAGCCCATGCCACAGAAGCCCATGCCACAGAAGCCCATGCCACAGAAGCCCATGCCACAGAAGCCCATGCCACAGAAGCCCATGCCACAGAAGCCCATGCCACGGGGTGGCTCTGTCTCGATACCGAGACCAGCGGACTGGCGGGCGGCACGGGCACCTGGGCTTTTCTGACCGGCTTGTTACGAGCGGATGGCAGGGAGTGGCTGCTGCGCCAATATCTGCTGACCCGGTTGGACGCGGAGCCGGTCTATCTGGATTTGCTCGCTGCCGAACTGACCAGGCCCGCCGCGCTGCTCACCTACAACGGTCGTGCCTTCGACGCGCCGCTGCTCGCCACCCGTTTCCGGCTCGCCAACCGGACGGACCCCCTGGCGGGTCTTCCCCACCTGGATCTGCTCGGTCCGACGCGGCGGGCCTTCGCCCGCCGGTGGCCGGACTGCCGGCTGGTCACCGCCGAGTCCCGTCTGCTCGGGTTTCAGCGCAGCGGTGACCTGCCGGGTGCCGCCGCCCCGGCCGCCTGGTTGGGCTGGCTGCGCCGCGGGGAGACCGCCCCGCTGGCCGCCGTGCTGCGGCACAACCGCGACGACCTCCTCTCACTGGCCGGCCTGCTCCCGGCCCTGGCCGGCGTCTATCGCGACCCGGCCGCCCACGGGGCGGACTGCCGGACGGTCGCCGCCGCCTGGCAACGCCGCGATCCGGCGCGGGCCCTGCGCATCCTGGCCGCCAATCGGCAGGACCTGGACGCCGCGGGTTTGCACGATCTGGCGCGGCTTTATCGGCGCGGGGGCGATTGGGTGCAGGCGAGCGGTATCTGGGAAGCCCTGGCGGCGCGCGGGGACGCGACCGCGCGGGCGGCGCTCGCGCGTTACTGCGAGCACCACCGCGGCGACCTGACCCGGGCCCTGGCGTTGGCTGAATCCCTGCCGCCGGGGCCTGAGCGGGAGCGCCGCCAGGCGCGTCTGCGGGTCAAGCTGGGCCGTGAGCGGCCAGCGGGTCAGATCGAACTGGCCATTGAGCCCTACTCGACCGGAACATAGTAAATCCAGGCGTCCTGGTCGACCTTCAGGTCGATCAGGCTCTGGTTGCGCACGTCCAGGTGGACATAAACCGGGGTCCCGGCCGGGACGATGATGCCGTATCCGGTCGGAAAACTGATGCTGGTGTCGGTGACGTTGGAACCCAGATAGGTGTTCCCGTTGTTGGCGCCATAGACATAGAGTCCGGGGCCGGCGTATTTCATGCGGAAAATACAGCCGTTGGAGTCATTGCCCGCGCATTGGTACATCTCCGGTCGGGTACTCACCTCCAGGTCCACGTAGAGCGCGACCTCCGCCTGCTCCGCCGCCAACACGCTGATAATCGCCACTCGCGTTGGCGGTATCCAGACACCCGCCTTGTCCACGTGGCAGATGGCTCCGCGGTTGCAGAGGCCGGTGGTGGCCTTGATCACCGCGGTGTTCAGCGGACGGATCTCAGTCGCCGAGACGGCGGAGACCGCCACGGCACCGAGCAGGAGCGGGACGGCGGTCAGGATCTTGGTCAATGGGTGACGCTGGAGCATGTTCTGTCGTTTCCTTCGTGTGATGAGCGCTGTGCGGGAGACCTGTGATGCAGACGGGTCAGGTTCAGGTGGAATTGAACCACGAGACTTCCACCGCGCCCAACCAACATCGAGCGCAGACGGTCCGCACAGCGGACCCTACGGGAACACCGCGATCTGTAGGGTCCGCCGTGCGGACCGACGACCTTAGCCGCGCTGCTGTCAGAACCCTTTGCCGCCCACCGAAGCAACCAGGGTGTCGATCTCGTCCAGATCCCGCGCCACCGCTTGCGAGCGCGCTTTCAGGTCCGTCACCGACTGATCTTCGGGTCGGATGCCGCGCAAACTGCCCTTGGTGCTGGCCACCCGCGCCTGGGCTTTGGCGAGGCGTTGGGCCTCGGCACGGTTGGCTGCCGCACCCTGGGCCTTGAGGGCGGCTCGCTGCCGTGCCAGGCGCTGCTCCAGGTCCGCGAGTCGCGCATTCGCCCGGTTCAGGTCGGAGCGTACCGCGGCCCGCTCCTGTTCCAGTTCCCGCGCCTGCGCCTTGAGCTGCTGTCCGGCATCGAGTTCGCCCTGGTAGGTGTTTTCCCGTTCGTCGACCCGCCGTTGATAGTCGCCCCCGGCGAGACCCACGATACCGCTGACGAACCCGCCCTGATGCGGGTCCGGGCTGGTCGCGCAGCCGGTCAAGCCGAGCGCCAGTCCGGCAGTCGCCATGCACAGGCCACGCGTGGGACGGCGCCAAGTCGATCGGCGGGGAAGGGCGACGGTGCCGACACCCGCTGTGTTCGGATGAATCATCATTCCGCCTCCTACGCGACAGCCACGCTGCCCGCGAGCTTGTCCAAGGTTTTGAGTTTGCTATTATAGGCTGCGAGTTCCTGCTGCATACGTCCGGTGTCGGTGCCTGGATTATCCTGCCGATACTGGCGTTCGGCACCCTGGAACATGGTCTGTTTCTCGCGTGCGCCTTTGCTCGCCTGGGCGATAACCGCCTGATTGTCGGTGATGCGGCTGCGTGTGCTCGCCACCTCGGCCTGGCTCGCCTGGCCCTTGCGATAGCGCTGCTCGACCGCGGCCAGCCGTTTCTTGTCCTCGGCAATGACCTGGCGGACGCTCGCAATCAGGTCTTCGGTTTCCTGATTGGAGCGACGGACGTCGGCAATCATCGCGTCGAGCTGATCCTCCTTGCTCGAGAACTGTTTTTGTTTGGAGGCGATGTAGGCGCCCGCGAGTCCGCCCACCGCTCCGCCGATCGCGGCCTTCAGTAACACATCCTTGGCCTCATCACCCTGAATGACCCCCCACAGGGTGCCGGCTCCGGCGCCGATCAACACCCCTTCCCAGACCGTTTTCTGGAAGGCTTTGCTTTGCTGGCGCATCCGCTGCTCGGCCGGGGTCAGTGACTCGCTGGATGCGGTCTGTGTTTGTGGTTGCGTGCCCCCGGTGATCGTCGACAGCCCGGTTGTCGCCATCCCCTTGATATCACTAGTCATCGCGCACCCGGCGGTCAACAATGCCGTTGCCAGGGTGGCGACGAAAGCACTGTCGGTCCACGCTGTCGTGAATATCCGGATGTTTGTGTGTTCTGGTGTTGGTCGGTCGGTAGTCGGTTTGCACTTGTCAGTCATGGGCGAAAACCCTTACAGTTTGTGAAGCGTGAGAACAGACGAGGAGGCAACCTAGCGTTAAGGCGGCGTTTGCTGTAGCAGCGAACTCGGCAGCTCTATTCCGAGGTCGTTAATCCGGTATCGATTACTGCTCGGGGTATCAACATGAAAACTCAACATTCGTCTGCCAGGATAGTGACTCTAGTCTCCGTGGTGGCTTGCAGCGCGCTTTTGTTGATGGCCACGACGGTTTTTGGGCAGTCGTGCTCCGCGCCACCGAACACCAGCATTTTTAATATTGCCCTATGTGTCGAAGGTGAGGTAGCCACCGTCGGTGCCAACTCGATTGCTGAAGTGTTCAATGCTGTCGATTCGAACCGCCTGACATCCCGATTTTCCGGCTACGATCAGGAGACATCGGCCGGGGAGTTTCGGATCGATCTTCGCGGGTTACCGGTAACTTTGGGGTACGCCCGCAATTCGACCGTCCTTTACTTTACTGTTCCTAGCCTCGGCATCAACGAGACCTTCGACGGCGGCACAAGGGATGCCAGCAATCAACTGCTGCGAGATTACCTCAACCAAAACGGTAACGGTAGTGGTCTTCTTGGTCAGTTGCTCGCGGTGTCGCCTGTCGATCCTTTGGCGGGAAATCCGGCGAGTCTGCAGAGCGAGATGGTGGCTGACGACTTTGCCGTGGGGGTGGATCCGGCGTACAACTCCACGGCGCCTGGAAGCTCCTTCAGTGCGGGCCTGCGTTTCGGCCGTTATGAAGTGGCTAACATCGCGCAAAATGTTTTTACTCTGCCATTATCTTATGCCTATACTTTTGCCAACTATGATAGCCTCATCGTACGGTTACCGCTGACCTACATCGAAATTCAGGGCGCTACGTCGTACCGCGGACAATTAGGACTGAGTTACAAGAAGGCAATTTTCTCCCGCTGGGCGTTGACGCCATCACTGGCTTACGGCATCGCCGGCTCCGGGGATCTCGGATCACTCGGGCATCTCCTGTCGATGTCGCTGACCAGTGATCTGCGGCTGTTTGATAACGGCCGATTCTCACTGAGCATGGGCAACCTGCTGGGGTATTACCTGACACTGCCGGTGCGCGTCGACGATGTCAATGTCGACTATGATCTGAGAAACACCATTACCCGAAACGGCCTACTGTTGTCCATGCCGCTGCAAAAGCGCTATTGGGGCAGGGAGTTCAGCCTCGATTTCTTCGTCACCGGCACCTGGTTTTTCGGCGATGCACTCTACAACGACAACTACCAGGAGATCGGCATCAGCATCGGCCCGCGGCGCTCGGCCGACAAGCTGGCACCGAACCTCGCGAGTCACCCCTTCGGTCTCGGTCTGAAATACATTTACGGGAAGGGTGACATCGACGGCTTCGAGTTGAATTTCGGCTATCGGTTTTGAACCGGTCGACCCGGCTGCCGCACCGCTGCGGCAGCGGGTCGGTATGAACTGCCCCTGTTGTGAGCAGGTTGTGAACCCGCGGGGTTGACATCGTGAAACGGGTCTTCATCAGTCATTCCAGCAAGGATGTTGGCTTTGTACTGTCCTACATCAAGCCGGTGCTGGATCAGGCTGGTGTTTTTGCCTGGTGCTCGGCGACCGACATCCCCATGGCCGCGGACTGGGAACGGCAGATTCGCAGCGCCCTGGCCCAGACCGACTGGTTCGTGGTCGTCCTCTCCCCGGACGCCCAGCAGTCCGAGTGGGTCCAGTCCGAGACGCACTGGGCGTTGGAACATCTGCGCGGTCGGGTGATCCCGGTCATGGCGCGCGGCTGCGAACCCGGTGAACTCCACCTGCGACTCGGAACCATCCAGTACATCGACTTTCGCTCCGACCCCGTCCAAGCGGCGGCGCGCCTGCTCGCCTTGGTCGAGGGTAAGGTGTCGACGCCGGAGTCCGCGGTGCGGCCGCCGCCTCAAGCGGACTTGGAGCGAACCACCATCATCCGGGAGACCCGCCAAGCCAATCTGCGGCTCTTTATCGCATTGCCGGCCGGTGCGGGTGGCGAGCGCGTGCTTCATGTCCACCGGTCGGCCACGATCGGGCGTGCGGACGACGCGGACCTGCAACTCACAGACGACTGCGTCTCCCGCAAACACGCGCGGCTCAGCGTCATCGCGGCGGATCAGGTACCCTTCGTGACCCTCACCGATCTCAACAGCGCGAACGGAACCTTCGTGAATCAGGTGCGCATTCTCTCAGAGCAGCGCCTGGCGGTCGGTGATCTGATCGAGTTGGGTAACAGTCGGGTTGAGTTGCGCGCCATCGAGGGGGCCGGCGGGTCAGGATCCTGATCCGCGTGGCGGCCGTGATCATCGTTCCGGCCGTGGACAATCGCTAGCGCAGTCCACCGAATCCCTCTGGCCGGAACGGCGATCATGGCCTAAGGAAGCAACCCGTCCAGAATCGGTTCTATGCGTCTCGCCAACTTCTCGTAGCCGCCGCCGTTCGGGTGAATCTCGTTTTGCCAATCGTGGCTGTCGCCGCGATCTTTGCGGTCGGCGCGGGTCAGGCTGTGGCGCGTATCCACCACGTGAAAAGCCGGAATATCATTGCCGCCGGAGGTCAACGCGAGGATGCCCTCGGCGAGGGCGTCGGTCAGGTAGTCCGCCACCGGAACCCAATCCGTGCTGGGAACCTCGCGGTCCTTCAATGCCGGAAAGAGCCAGGGCCCCAGGTGTCCGAAGAAAAAGCGGGCCGGAGCGTTGCGCGGGGTCGCGTAGTCATAGGTATGGGTCAGCATGGGAACGCCTCGGGCCGCGGCGCCGGGGGCATCGCGGGCGTCGGCGATCCGACGGTACCCGGTTTGAATCTCTTTGATCAGGTTGTCGAGCAGTGGACCGTCGCAGTAGTCCCGCGGACCCTGAGGATTCGCAGAACGCCGCGCCTTTGGCAGCAGAATCTCATCGGCCGCGTCGATGAGGTCATTGCCGCCGGCACTCAGCAGGATCGCATCCCAGCGCCCGCCGTCGGCGCCCATGGCCGCGCGCAACTGTGGGTTCCTCACGATCTCCGACATATGCTTGATCGTGTCCCCCGGCAGTGCGCAGCTCACAATGCGCGTCTGCTTGCGGAAGCGCAGCTCAAAGAGCAGGTTATAGGCCGGCAGGCCGCTGATCGTGAACCAGGAGTCGCCCTCAGCCAACAGGTTCTGATCGGGAAAGGATGGAAAGCCCTGGTCGTTGATGTAATCCCGCCAGGTCGCGATGGAGGGTCTGAAGGTGCCGCGTGCCATTGCTTTCTTGCTCTCAAATTGTCTTCAATGCCGACACGATGCGCTTTGCCTGGCGTGACGGCACCTGGGGTTGCTTTCGATGAGCGTATGGCGGATGCAGGTTCAACGAACTGCATCGTCTATGGTTCATGCGCTAACGGTATCATCACGACCTTGGCGTCACGTCCACAAGCGCTCGATGCGTCATCATCGCCCGCGTCGCCGTCAACGAGGACGATTGCCTGGTGGTTGAAGATCGCCAGGCCCTCCGATGAGGGAGGCAGGTTGCGATTGATAACCTCGGGGACAATGGTCGTTCCGGCCTTCAGCGCGTCCGGCGAGAACCGCCTGAGTTCAAAGGGCTGTTCTGACCCCTCGGCTTGATCCTCCGGCGGGCCGGCGATCACCCAGACCCAGCCATCCCCGTAGGCCAGGTCGCGAATACCGCGCCCGCCCATATCGAGTATCGCGATCCGGTCGAAGGAGTAGGCGCCCACTCCTTGCATGTGCATCAACACGGCAAGGTTTCGTCTGCCGTTATCCGTCGGATGTACGGGCAGCAATGGTGACCGCAGTCCGATCCACAGATCCGCCGCCGCGGTGTCGGAGAAATTGACGGCTCCCTCCGCATTGTAAGCATGCGTTTCATTACATTGCGGTTTTCCGCCGGCCTTTGCAACAACCGCATCGGCAGCCTGCTCAGCTTCGGTGATTGCCGCACAGACGGATTTGATGAGTGCCTCATCGGGTGTGGATGAGCCGAACAGGCCAGCGCAGTCGATCCGCTTGGACTCAGTTACTGTTACTGCAACAGGTGTGGTAATCAGCGTATCAATGACACCGAATCGCCTTCGGTTCTTCTTCGCTTCGCAGTCCGAGTTTCGCCCATGTGATGCGAAGACGCCGATGCCGCTGTTGGACAATGACGCCAAGGCCTCGATGTCCGATAGCTCAGTGGCATCGTCAAGAGCCAGCGGACGCTGGCTGTTGGGATCGACACCGGAACCTGTCACATCAAACAATAACAGTGCCTCGCGTATTTCATTGTCACCGACCAACAGGCATCGCCCATGCTTGTCCGGACAGTCGATAATCAACGCCGCAGAAGGCTCACACAGCGGTTTATGCCCCAAGGTCTGCGTCGCCAACGGTTGCGCGATGGCGGGCGGGGTCATGACTGCCACAAGGATGAGCGACAAGATCTTGATGCGCCTCGTTTTCACTGCCGAACAGACGAATGGATGCATATGGCTTCTCTAATAACGGCCGTCTGGAATCTGGAAGGGCACGTTCTGCAGGGCGCACGCCAGATTATGGGCCGCCGTTCTCCCGCGATCTGAGCGGATCGATTGGGGAATCGAGGATCGTCAGCAGGGCCGCGCTAGGATTGGCCGCGCGTCCCCCTGCTGGCGATAGCTCGGTATTCGCTGTCATGCCCCCCTCCTTACATGCCAGATTCTCCGCCGCCTGACCGGTCGCGATGAACTGTCCGATATCGAACTCGGAGTCCGAGGCACCCGGCGCTACGTTGTAGTCGAGTTCAACGCGCGCCAGCAACGAGGGGTAGCTGTCCGCGATGTGCGTGCCGTCAGGTTGTCGTCGATTAAGCGGAACCCATGAGAACTCTTTCCGCTTGAAGCCGAGGCTGACGCTTTCCGGCGCTGCACCCTGTACGTATCTGACGTGCAGTCCAATATTCGTCGTTGTCCCAAATATCAATACCTTTCGGTTACCCCCGTAGGGTTCTTCATCTGCGATGCCGCCGACGCAATCGAGACCGGCTGATCTGGTTGCTATCACCGCCGCTTTTCCAGTGCCATAGATCTGGCTGACCTTGGCTTTGAAGAACCCTCCGTTAGAGGCCAGCCGCGCATACACGGGGGGCACACGACCGCTTTCCGTATAGTGGGGTCCGATGACGGCCTCTTCACGGTTGTAGCCGATGTTGGCCGCCCCGGAGGTTGCATCGTAGCCGATATCCAGCGAAGTGGAAGTCACGAAGACCAGCCGTTCCTCGGAGGCACAGCCCATCAGTCCTTGCATCATGATCGTAGAAGCGACGATCTTGGCTTGAATACTCATTGCGCACTCCTCGTCGGCGTCGATAATTCTAGTGGATTACCACACACTATGGCGTTATTACGCAGATATCCCGAGCGTTCCCGGTTATACCCGAGTGAAACCCCGGTACCGGTATCCGTCGCAATGACCGCGACGCCGAGCGTCTGGATGTCAATGACCCGACCGGCGAAGGTTGATCTGTCAAGCCCGTCGATTGGCGGTACATCCAACCGCATGTTGACCATTCCGATGATCCGGTCTACCCCATTAGGGTCGGTGTAGTGAATCGCGCAACCGCTGAGCGCGATTCCGGCAGCAGCACCGACGAGAATCTGATGGGCGCCGTGGCGGCAGTACCTCATGGCTCTTGGGTGTGGTAGTCCGAACGGCTTTTCTCGACCGCTGAGACGCCCTGGACGGCGGATAGTTTTCCCAGCGCTGCGGCGGGGACCGAGCCGATCAGCACGCCGATTGCGTCCAACGACTCGGACAGGACAAACCCCTCGTTCTGGAGCTTGCCGACCACTTCGTGGAGCCGGTCCAGGTAATCGCCGTCGATCTTCACGTTGACCGCCAGGAGTTTTGTTACAGTCACGAGATGCCTCGATCAGGGTATGGTATTGCAAGGGGCCGCGCCGTGGGCCGCCGCCCTGGGGCGGCAGGGAATCACTGCGGTGCTTGCACCAAGCCGGCGCCGACATCGCGGCTTGGCAGAGCCATCCGGCGCGCATTACCGGTCAGCAACTGCCACAGTGCCTGAGCCGGTGTGCCTGGGCCCCGGGCCTCCAGCCACATCGCTGCGATACCGGCCACATGCGGGGTCGCCATACTGGTGCCAGAGAGCGAGGTATGGCCACCCTGGTTCATGGGGTAACTCGAGAAGACGCTGACCCCGGGGCCGGCGATATCGACCCCGCCGCCGTTTGGATTGATCCCGCCATCCGAGAACGGCGCAATCCGGAAGTTCGCGTCCAACGCCGCCACCGCCATGATCGAGGGGCAATTGGCCGGATGGCTCACCGGGTTCGGCGGCTCTTGGCGTCGACCGTTTGGCAAGCGGCTGTTATTGCCGGCGGCGGCGATGATCAGGGTGCCGGGGTTGGACTGTAGCGCGCTCTGGGCGATAGACTCGTAAATTTGGGAAAACGGATCGCCAGGCCGGCACCGGGCACCAAGTGACATCGAGATGACCCGACACTTGTTGGTCAGCGCCCAGTTGATGCCCGTCAGAATCGATCTGTCCGTGCCGGAGCCTTGGTTCGACAGCACCTTGCCGACGAAGATCTCAGACCCGAAGGCGCAGCCGTAGCGGCGGACGCCAGTTGGCGGCGACTTAGGCCCCATAGCGGCCCCAATGCAGTGCGTACCGTGTCCGTTTCTATCTTGGACCGCCTCGCCGGTGACGAACGATTGGCTGTTGATACTCCTTCCGGCGAAATCGGGGTGCGCCAGATCCAGGCCGGTATCCAGCACGGCCACTCGGATCCCCCGCCCACTGAAGCGCGATTGGCCGACCAGGGTGGCCTGCAGCCCCCAGGTCAGTCGTGCGCTGTCCATGGCGGCCTCTGCGAAATCGGCCCCACTTTCGCCAGGGGCCCCTGTCAGCGAGTCATACAAATGGTTCACCGCGTCCCGGTAACCCTTCAGATAATCGAAGGGGAACTCAACAGTGCCCGTGTTTTCGTGTGCGGAGATGGCGTGTATGATACGCTCCGGCTCCACGGCCAGGATCGCATTGTCGTCCGCCTCGGCGGCCAGGAGACTTCCCGCTTGGGTTGGATCAGTGTCGACCACGGCAATAGACAGTTGGTCGAGTACCAAGACCTCCGCCGCGTCGGATTCAGCCATGTCTACGGCGCCATCCTCGTAGTCCGCGGCGTTGCAAACCTGACCCAGGCCAGTCGCGGCCCTGATGATTTGGAGCCCTTCCTTCATCCCGTCCGTCTGCATGAGCACCAGGTAGCGACCAGTGAATTCACCGGGCTGTTCGCCACCGAGGTCGGGCACGGGATTGGTCGTCCGCGCTGGCGGTGTTGGGTTTGCGGCGTGTTTGCGGGCCATCAAATTTCTCCCGAAAATGATCGTTGGACTGAAAAACCAAGCATCCAGACGGTGGCGTGTCCTCTGTACCCCACCGTTCCGGGGCCCGTCGACGCACGGCTTGCGTCGCCAGTGGCGCGCCGCGCCTAGAAGATACCAAACCCCAGGTCATCATCGATCTCAACCGAATACACACCGGTCGCCAGGCCCAGTTTCTCAAACTGCGCCTTGCAGAGGGCCAGTTTGGTGCCTGGCCCGAAATCGCCATCGGCGTCGATGCCCAGCTTCTGCTGCAAGCGTTTGACCTCGTCACCTTTTGAGCCATGCCGCAGACCGGTCAGTGCCTCTTTGATCGCGTCAGTCGATGCCCCCGCGGTGCGCATGGCGGCAGCCGTGGCGGCATCGAGTCCGGTCAGCAGCACCAGATCGAAGCGCGTCCCCTCGCCATTGCCGCTGTCCAGGCCCGCCGCAGTGCGAAACTTCGCCCATTCCCCGGTGTGACCGGCACTTCCCCGATAGGAGCCCATGATCGTCAGGCACCCCAGTGAAGAGAACGTGGTGGTGCCGAAGGCCGGATGGACATTGTCTGCCGGCTTGCAGTTATCCCAGCGGTCACGGGTACTGAAGGTCACGTCGTCGCGGCTGCGCAGCACCGTGGCTTGGCCGGCATTCGCAGGGACTGGACCATTGCCGAGGCGCAAGACACCCTTGACCGTCACCGAGCCAAAATGGGTCCCCACGCAGAGTTCATAGCAGCCGGTGGGCAGCAGGTTCGCCTTGGCCCCTTGGCCGCCATTCATCAGCCGGTAGTATGACGCCACCCCGCCCGCGTTCGGTACCGTCGAGGCGGTATAGCCGCTGAGTCGCTGGTTCGTGCGATCATAGACCCCGATGACGCAGCGGAAGGTTCGATGGTCCGGGCGCGCGTCCCGTAGTGACAGCGTCGTGCGACCTTCCTGGGAGTTGCCGGACCCAACCAGCAGCGCCCCGCGCAGGGCGAATACGATTTTGCCATGGCTACCCACTTGGGGTTGGAATCGGTTTGCCGCGATCATCCGATCCAGATCCTCCGGCGTGAGGACGAAGGTCGACTTGGCCGCATCCGGGGGAAGGTGGCGATAGTCCGGATGATCCCGATCATCCCTCACCCAGGCGACGTCGGCCCGGTCGAAACTGCGGGCGCTTTCGATCACGAAGCCCGGTGACACTTCGGCGGTTTCCTCGCCTGCTCCGGGTTCCGCGAGCAATGCGTCGCGCGCGTCTTGGGTCAAGGCATCCAGCGCGTCGAAGAGTTCGGGCGCGTCCTCGTCCTGCTGTGCCAACTCCAGCACCGATGCGGTGGTCGGGATTGCACCCATGGTACGGACCTCGGCCACCGAGAGGCGAGGCGTTGCTCCCAGGCCGCGCTCAAAGAGCTTGGCCTCGTCCTCGCGGCGGGCCAGCAGGCCGCTCAGTCCCTGGTCCTGCCAGATTCGCTTCATGTCGCGCAGATGTCGCGGAATCTCCCCCAGGCTGGCGCTGGTGCCCCGTTCAATCGCCTGGCGGATCGCCCGCATTTCCTGATACCGATCTCCGGCCTTGCGGAACGATGCCCCGCGGTTGAACACCAGGCTGACCAAGGCGCCGAGACAGTCGCCGTGCAGGCCGGCATCGGCCAGACCCAACAATTCGGGCAGGCGCTCGAAGGTCAGGACGGTAAATTTGGGCAAGGTGGTTGCATCGAAGACATCGAGCGCGACCCCCCAGGGGATACGAATGTGGTCGACCCGCCCGAGTGCCGTCCGGGCGGATGGGCCAGTCAGTCCGATGGTGCGCCCCAACAAGGCGACGTCGGACGCGCTCAGATGGCGTCCCCAATCATTGCGGAAATCACTCTTCGCGTTATAGCCAAGGTCATAGCCGCAGCCGATGGTGACCCCGGACGCCCCGCCCGGCCAAATGGGCCGCTCGGCGATGACGCGGTTGTAGTAGTCCTTGCCGCCGGTCTCGTAGCGAACGATCAATTCGCGGCTGCGTAGCGAGAGTCGTGCGACCAGCGCATCCGCTGGCGACGGTGCGGCCTGGGCACCGAGTTCGGGGGCGAGCCCGGTCATGAGTTGCGAGCCCTCGCGGTACCCGAGCAGCGGATAGACCTCATCCGGGAAGGACAGGGTTTCGTCGTTCGACATGGCTTTGCTCTCCGCCAGCGTGGCAGTTGATCACACGACAGCAACAGATCAGGAATTCCTAAGTGCGACCGGCGCCGATGGCGATTTCAACATCCACGGTGGCGTCGTCCGCACCGATGCTGAACTCGGTTTCGCCTTGCAGGTCGGCGGCGCGTGCCCCCAGGCGGTAGGTGCCGAGGGCCGTCACGGCGTTCAAGATGAAGGTGCCGTCCGCGCCCGACAGCAGGGCGATGTCGGGCAGGCTCGCCGGGGCCTGTACAACAAAGACAGCGACCCCCTCCACGGGGCGCCCCGCGGCGTCGATGACCCTGCCGCGAATGATCCCCATGGCGGCGTGGCCTCCTCAGACCTTCCAATGGTTGAGGTTCGTATAGACCGGTGCCGAGATGCGCGTCCCCGAGTTGGTGGTCGCACCGCCATAGGCATGCACGCCAACGGCGATTCGGTCACCACCCTTGATCACATAGACCGCCGCCCCGCTCTGACCACCCGCCGTATCGGCCTCATAGAACAGCTTGTTCGGTGTCACCGAAGCGATCTTACGCTTGTCATACCACTGGGTTCCCCCCGGCTTGTCCGCCGGGTAGCCGGAAATATTGGCCTTGGCCGCTTGCAGCGTGGCATCACTGAACAGGCCAATCCCGAGGTGACCGACCCTGGTGCCGAGATCAGTCGGGATGATGATCGCGGCATAGTCGTAATTTTGGTCACCGGCATCGGTCCAGCCCTCCACACTCCAGAACTGGGTGGCGGTCACCATCCCGAACGGCAATTCGTCGCCGTTGCGCCCCGGCATCACCTGGATGCTCTTGACCCAGCCGTCGCGGCCCGGCACTCCACTGTGCGTGATATAGACGCAATGCCCGGCGGTCACAAGGGTTCGCGGGCCAATGAACCAGGCCGTGCCGACCCAACGGGAATTGTCCCGGGCAATGATCAGCAGTGAGGCATGCACGCGCCATGGGAAGGTGCTGGTCTCAGTGATCGGGATGCGCTCATCCGTTCCGTGTACAGACTCTGTGGTGAACTCCGGCTTCTCTGCGCTGGAAGCCGGTTCACCGAAGACCAAAGAAGCCGCACCGATATCGGCGAGTTTTGAGGTATCGGGTACGACCCAGCCGATTTCGGCGGTGAGTGCCATTCTGGCTCGCGCGACGGACTCCTCGTCTACATCGATCGCGCCTGATGCACCGTCCTCGTCTCCCGCCGAGGACGGCTGGAATTGCTCTGCAAATGCCTCTGCCGTCTCGCTGCCGAAATTGTTGACCGGTGTATGCGGGCCGGCGGGTTGGGCTGACTCCTCGTCCAGCAATGCCGATTCGCTCTCCGGTTCGCTATCAGAATCGACCACGGCGTGGTCCGGCATGGTGCTCTCGAACGCTGCCAGTTCCGCTTCCGACTCCGGGATCTGCGCAAAGACCTCGGCGATGCCAACGCTCATCATCGCCTCGCCGGTATCGAACTCGACCCCCATCAGGAGAGCGACCTCGGCGTCCGTATAGGCGGGATCCCAGTGCGTATTCTCCGGGACTTGGGAGTGCCCGTAGTGGCCGCCAAGACTGTTCCAGTTGGCCGCGTTGCGGTTATGACCGCCCGGGTCGTGACCGTTGGTGGATGGCTTCGGCAGCCCATTCGGCCAGTCACGCGGCACGCCATGCTCCCCCTCGATCCAGCGACAGAGCTTGGCCACATTCAGCAGGGTGGCCCTGGATTTGGCCTTCCCGGCAAAGCCGACGACTTCGATCTGAATGGCCGAGTCGCGATTCGTCTGAACCCCGCCACTGGCGTTTCGTAGCGACCGTGCCGCTTTATTGGTATCGATATGCTGATAGATCGTGGCACTGTCGACCGTGAAGTGGGGGTCTGACCTATTGTTCTCGAAGGCCGCAAAGGCGCCCGCTGCAGACGGCCCTTCGGTCGTGTGGTGCACGATCTTGAATGGCCCCCCGGTATAGGACCCGACAGCGCCAGAGATCGGCTTCTGGGTTGCGAAAGGACACTTGGCCACGGTTGCCTCCACTCAGGGCTGAAACAGAATGAAAGGCCCGGCGGTGCCGACGGGCTGCTTTGCGAGGTCATTTTGGATGGCCACCACGGTCCCGACCACATGCTTGCCGCCGGTAATGAAGAATCCGCGGATCTTGTATACCGCGGAGAGTCCCTCGCCAGTCAGCTCGATGCCCTCTGGAAGATTTTCGAGGGCCGCCGTCACAGCCCCGGTGACGTTGAGGGCAACACCCGGTGCAAATGTGAGCGTGCCGGTCACTTGGCCGCTGCCGTCGGTCGTGACCTCAAGTACGCCTGGCGGAGCCCATAGGGCTGCGATCTGTGGCGGCGTTGTTGCCGTACCTGGTTGGGGGCAGAAGCTCCAACAAGACCATTTACCGTTCAAAGCGGCCATCGTCGCTCTCCGTGGTTTGCGAGTAAGGTGCGACCTCGTTGTCACCAATCTTTGGCGCAGTCGCATCGTAAAGATACGATGGAGCAGCGAGTCTTACAGTGGAGATATCGACTGACATTGCTGTAAGCAAAAATACTGACAAGCAATGCTTCTGGTCGCCGCGCCGCGCCGCGGCACGCTGCGGAGCGCGCGCGTGCGCAGCCCCGCCTCACCCCAACATCCCCCCCTGCACCGCATACCGCACCACATCCGCCACGGAGTGCAGCCCCAGCTTGTGCATCAGCCGGCTACGGTAGGTATCCACGGTGCGGGGGCTGATGGCGAGGAGGCGGGCGATCTCCTTGCTGCTATGGCCCAGGGCGACCAGGCGGAGCACTTCCCGCTCGCGGTCGGACAAGGCGGGATGCGTCTGGCCGTTGCGCTGCAGGGCGCGCAGCTTGGCGCGGATGGAGGGGCTGACGAAGGTCCCGCCGGCGGCGATGCTGCGCACCGCCAACACCAGGTCCTCGAAGGAGTTGTCCTTGAGGACGTAGCCGGCCGCGCCTGCCTCTTGGGCTTCCAGCGCGGCGGCGGGGTCGTCGTGCATGGTGAGCAGCAGGCAGCGGGTGTCGAGCGCGGCGGCCTCGACCCGGCGGGTGATCTCGATGCCGGTGGCCTGGGGCATGGAGAGGTCCAGGATGGCGATGTCCGGTTGGTGCGCCGCGATCATGCTCCAGGCGGCCGCGCCATCGGCGGCCTGGCCAAGCAGGGCGATGTCCGGCTCGGCCTGGAGCAGGGCGGCGAGGCCCTGGCGGACGATGGCGTGGTCTTCGGCGAGGATGACGCTTACGGACACAGGATGGGGTCCTTGGTCAAGGGAACGCAAATCCGTACCGTGGTCCCCTTGCTGGGGCTGCTGCGCACGCACGAGCGGCCGTGGACGCCGGCGGCGCGCTCCCGGATCATGCACAACCCGAGCCCCGCGGGACCTGCGCCGGTGGGGTGGGTGTCGAAGCCCCGCCCGTTGTCGCTGATGACCAGGATCAGCCGGTCGTTGGTACGCACCCGCAGGAGGACGTCGATGCGGCTGGCGGCGGCGTGGCGCACGGCGTTCGATAAGGCCTCGCGGAAGGCGAGGAAGCATTGTTCCTTAACCTGATCGTCCAGGGTGAAGGCGCAGTCGGCGGCGCTGACCCGGATACTGATGCCGGTGCGCTGGGCGGTCTCGTTGCACTGATGGCGGATGGCATCGAGCAGCGACAGGCGCTCCAAGAACAAGGGCCGCAGTTCGCAACTGACGGCGCGCAGTTCCCGCAACGCCTCGCCGGCCTCATCGATCAGCCGATCCAAGAGCGCGACCGGCACCGTCGCTGCGCACTCGGCGAGCGTTCGCGCCTGCTTGAGGCCCAGGTTGAGCGCCTGCATGGTCTGACCGACGCCGTCGTGCAGGGTTGCCGCCAGGTGTCCGCGGGCCTCCCGCTCGGCATCGTTGCGCAGGCGGCGCAGCTGTTGGGCTTGTGCGTCGCGGGTCCGTACCGTCTGGATACCGAAAGCAAGGTCGTCGGCCAACTCGGCGAGCAAGGCCACCTCCGGCGCGTCGAAGGCGTCGGGCATGTCCGCGAAGATGCTGAAGTTGCCGAAGGGTGCCTGGTCGGCCCGCAGGGGCAGTGCGATCATGGAGCGATAGCCCTGGCCCAAGGCCGCGTCGGCCCAGGGGGCGAGGGCGGATGGGACGGACAGGTCGCGCAGGACGACCGGTGCCCCGGACTCGCAGGCGACACGGCAGGCACTGCGTCGGTCGCCGACGTTGGCGCAGGCCAGGACCGCGGCGGCGAAGGTCGCGTCGCCTCCGCCCGCATGGCTCGCCAAGCGGAGCAGCGCCCCGCGACGCTCGCCGGCGTAGCCGACCCACGCGAAGCCGTAGCCGCCAACCTCGACCAGGTTGGCGCAGAAGGCATACAGGAGCGCACGTTCGTCCAAGGCGCGGGCGAGGCTGCGATTGCAGCGGGAGAGCACGGCGTGAGTGCGGCCCAGGCGGCGCAGATCCTCCTGCGTCCGGCGGCACTGCGAATGGCTGTCGGTCATTTCGACCAGGTGTTCGATCCTGCCCCGGGCGCCGATGACATCAGCGCGCCGGGGCGCCTGATCGAGTGGGTTTGGAAGCCGTCTTGGTCCATCGCGATACCGCGCTTGATTGTTGTTGAAGTCTGCGCAAGAGTGTCGGTTAATGTACTCGAATCAGGGGGCGGCAGAAAGGGCAGGCAGGCCCTTCAACCCGTTGACGGTTTACCGAGGATCAAACCATGAGCACATAGCCGCAGCCACGCCTCACACCGCAGGACTATCTGGCCTGGGAACGCCGGCAGGACACCCGCCACGCGTTTTTCGACGGCGAGATTTTTGCCATGACCGGGGCCAGCCGGGAACATCACCTGGTATGCGGAAATACCTTTTCGGCACTCCATGCGCACCTGCGTGGGACGCACTGTGAGGTCTATAACAACACTATGCGCGTCAAGGTCAGCGAAACCGGTATGTACACCTATCCGGACATCGTGGCGGCCTGCGCAGACCCGCAATTCGAGGACGCGGAAGTCGATACGCTGCTCAATCCGGTGTTGATTATCGAAGTGCTGTCCGGTTCCACCGAGCAGTACGATCGCGGCGCCAAGTCCGGTAGGTTGGGGTGAGGAACGAACCCCAA
>NZ_CAIZIZ010000365.1 GCF_903933125.1 uncultured Lamprocystis sp.
AGGGCTGGAAGCCCTGACTACGCAGGCCGCTGGCCGGGATTACGATCAAGGCCGTCGCGTTGAGTTTCCTGGAACCGTAGCGGTGGCAAAGCGCCCTTGACTTTATCGCATATTTGGTATAAATATTCGTCTTATGATGTGGATAGTTGAGACACTAAACGCCGATGTGGACACAGAAATAGCCGTCTTGCCGGCTGATATGCGGGCTCGCTTGAGCCGGATTTCTGCCTTGATTGAGGCGGTTGGCCTTGAAAAGGTTCATGAGCCGCATATCAAGCACGTAGAAGGCCCCTTGTGGGAAATGCGAATGAAAGGCAGGGATGGCATATCACGGGCGCTTTACGTCACAGCCTGGCAAGAGCGCGTGGTGATTGTGCGGGTCTTCATCAAGAAGACTGAGAAGACACCGCGCCACGAAATTGAGATTGCCTTGAAACGGGCGCAGGAGGTGACCGATGACCAAGATTGCTAAACTCCATGATCAGTGGATGGCCGATTCCGAATATCGGGCTGCCTATGATGCCCTGGAAGATGAGTTTGCGCTTGCCGCCGCTTTAATCGAGGCGCGGGCAAACGCCGGACTGACGCAGGAGCAACTAGCCAGCCGTATGAACACAACCCAGTCGGTTGTTGCCCGGTTGGAAGGTGGGCGGGGGCGGCCATCCACTAGAACACTTGAGCGGTTCGCTAAGGCGACCGGAACACGGCTCAAAATCAGCTTTGAAAAGAACACGACGCAGCGCCGCGCACCGCACATCTAAGCCGTGCGGGGTGTTTAAAGATCAAAAGATGGTAGTCCTGTAATCTGTAGGCGAAGCCCCGCAACATTGACTGGAAACGATCGAAAAATCGGAGAACGAAGGCGGGGTCACCATTTAGCTGACCCCGGTGCCGGCACGACATAACCCCTCGTGCCCAAACACGTTTTTGATCATGCCGCGAAGCGCCGCATTGTCACCGCGAACGCGCCGTCGGTTCTCATTGCGCAAGTGACGGATAAACTCCGATCCGCACCAGTCACCCTTCTGGATCAAGGCGATGGGGCTGCTCCCCTGGGGAGTAGACACCCGGTCCCTGGTTCTTACGAACCCCAGAAAATCGTCGGTGCCCTTCCCGGGTCCAAGTGGGCCACGCAAGCGTGGGTTCACAGCACTGTAGCTCGGCACCCGCGGGGGCGCCGTCCAACCGCGTCGTGGCTCGCGGGCAGGGGCGTTTCGGTCACACGCAGTCCTCCGTGGCGTTAGCAGGGAGGCGTCGGTGTCCAATCAGATCGGGTGGCTGGTGGCCAACCCCATGTCCTAGCAAAGGCCGGGGTCAGGTCTTGCAATCCAGTAGCAAAGGCCGGGGTCAGGTCTTGCAATCCAGCAGCGATCGGCTATGCTCCGCTGTACATCATCGACATTCTTCGGAGCGTGTTTCATGGGACATTTGTTTGCTGACATCACGTTGAGCAATCCACGCAGGCCGGAACTCCACCCAATCACACTTCAGGCGCTCGCCGATACGGGGGCGCTGATGCTCTGTATCCCCGAGCACGTTGCTCTGCAGCTCGATTTACAAACCGAGTCCTTACGCGAGGTCACGGTGGCCGATGGCCGCTCCATGCGTGTTCCTTATGTTGGCCCATTGAAAGTGACGTTTGATAACCGTCTGTGCTTTGTGGGGGCGCTGGTGATGGGCGATGAAGTGCTGCTTGGTGTTGTTCCAATGGAGGATATGGATCTCGTTCTGTCTCCGAGTCGACAAACGATCATGGTCAATCCGGACAGTCCGAATCTTCCTCATGCGCGTGTCAAGTAGCGGCGATGGCAAGACCGCTGCGCATTGAACTGGCGAGTGGGCTTTATCATGTGACCGCGCGCGGTGATCGGCGTGAGCCGATCTATCGCAACGAGCTGGATCGTGTGGATTGGCTGGAGGTTGTTGGCCAGGTCTGCGAGCGTTTCAACTGGCGCTGCCATGCCTATTGTCAGATGACGAACCATTATCATCTGGTGGTCGAGACACCCGAGGGGAATCTTTCCAAGGGAATGCGTCAGCTCAACGGGGTCTATACACAGCGCTTCAATCGCCGTCACGGTCTGGTCGGACATTTGTTTCAGGGACGCTTCAAGGGCATCCTGGTTGAGCGGGACAGTTATTTGCTGGAGTTGGCGCGTTATGTCGTCCTCAATCCGGTGCGAGCCGGCATGGTGGCGGAAGCGGCCGATTGGTGTTGGAGCAGTTATGCCGCCATGGTTGGGCAAGCGGCAGCACCGAACTGGCTCGAAACCAACTGGCTGCTGGCGCAATTTGGTGAGGAGCGGGCCAGCGCGTGCGCCGGCTATGTCGCCTTCGTGGCCGCTGGCGTTAGTCAGCCAAGTATTTGGGAGGGGTTGCGCCATCAGATGTTTTTGGGCCGTGAGTCGTTCGTGGAGCAGTTTGTCGGGGCTGGCAAGCCGGTGGAGCGATTGCGCGAGGTGCCGCGCGTACAACGCCGACCGCTGCTGGCACCGTCATTGGCTTGGTTTGAGCTGGACTATCCTGAGCGACGCGAAGCGATGGCGCGGGCCTTTCTGACCGGCGTCTATAGCATGCAAGAAATCGCGGATCATTTTGGCGTGCATTACTCGACCGTCAGCCGGGCGGTGCGTCGGCTCGAAGCCGGGTAGCCGCGATCGGCTCGATCGGCACGGCGTCAGGTCTCCCATTGCACATTCGCTAACTCGCGTAAGATGAAACAGATCCTGAGGTATCCCGACGTTGGCAGACGCAGTCCAGTCTCGTCGGGGACGGCCTCTTGGGCATCCTCCCGTACCGGGCCAGGTTGTCGGCCCAGTAGCGCGGCGATCTGTCTTGCGGAGAAGCCGGGGTCAGGTCTTGAAATCCCGGAGAAGCCGGGGTCAAGAAGCCGGGGTCAGGTCTTGGTCAAGAAGCCGGGGTCAGTGCGGCCTGGCAAGGCCGCGTGTTCTAGCGGGTGAGAGTCCTGCCTGGGTCATCGTGAGCCGCGAGCCCAGTATCGAGCCTTGCGGCGCGAGCGGTAACGGGCGCGTCGATGCGTAGGCACGAAAGCAGGCGAGGTGCAAAGGTAACGGGTGATGCCGACCCTGAAGGTGTTGAGCCCCGAAAGTCTTGGTTGGCGAGTGCCGACGGTTTTGACCCGCCGGTAGGCAACAACCGGTGCGGCGCCATGGCGAGCAGCGCCGGTACTCCCCGGGGTCCGAGGCCGTGTCGAGCCTGACATTGAGAATACGCGGTAACCAGGGAGATCCAAGCGTCGGTCCGCAGGAGGCGGGCACCCATGAACAAGTGTAAGAGCGAGGACATGGGCAGTGGTGCTTGGAAGTCGGAGCCATCCATCGTAGCGTCGATGCCGGGTCATGCCGGGGCAGCCTTGCGGGTGGCGGCTTGAGACAATGCGCGATCGATACGCGGCCCTACGCCGAGAGGATTTTGCCCGCGACCACTAAACTCGCGCATTTCACACGGATAGCAAAGCTTCGCGCGCTACGCCGGACGCATGGTGCACGGAGTCGATGGGGCGATGTTGCTCTGTTCGTCCAGGGATGACTCAAGCTGGGAGCCGGATGGTGTAACACTCCAAGTCCGGTTCTGCGAGGAGCCGGGAACGAATCGCTGTATGGCAGAGATATCGTGGCACCGCCGGGAAACCAGGCGGCAACAGAGAACACAAACGTCTGCCTAAGCAGCGGTGAGAACCCGGCTTACTCTCCGGTCTTGAAATCCAGCATTGATCCGTCATGGGGTAGAGTAGAGCGAAAGACCGGGAGGGACCAAGGACGGACCGGTACGGACCCGCACCGCGCGTCCCCGCCTACCTCACCGTCCCTTGGCCTTGCAGCAGGGCTTTGAGGCGCTCAACCTCGGCTAGGGCTTCG
>NZ_CAIZIZ010000366.1 GCF_903933125.1 uncultured Lamprocystis sp.
CTGGTGCGCCGCACCAGTTGGGCGGCGGCGAATTTCGTCAACTCAACCGCAGACCCGGACGCCCTCGTTATTTCCCGCCAGGATTGGCAACGCGTGCTGAATCAACTGGCCTCGACTCCCTGAAATGGCCAAAGTCGAGTGAAACTCAACAATATGGATCATCAAAAAACGCTGGATCGCCTGCTCTCCGGCTCTCTTGATGCGATCGGGGCGACCGATAAAGAGACCAGATACTGGGAGAACTACAGGCATATCAAAAAGGCTCTAGAGCACTTGCGTAAGGAGGGTGACTGGCGACTCGCGGAGTTGCCTGCTATCCTTGAACGCGTCAAAGTCGTGGCGATCTTTCTGGACGACGACCAGGACGAGAACTCTGTATTTGAATCCATCAACTCGGCCGGCAAACCTTTGTCAGGCCCGGACCTGATCAAGAACTTTCTCTTCACCTTTCGACACTATGACGTTTCCAGGTCTCAGGAAGACGACCTCGTTAGCCTCTACACGGAAAAATTTGAATCACTTTTCACCAAGTCGCCTGCAGGTGGGGTCGAGGCATTCTTTCGCGAGTATATCGCTGTGAAGACGGGTGTGAAGGTGAACGAAAATCCAAAGATCATATATTACTCATTCAAACGTCACGTCGGACCGATTGAGAGCCATGAACGTTGTCGTCAGTTGATCTTGGAGCTTGTTAAATGGGCGGTAATCTATAATACACTCGCGACAGGGAATCATCCCGACTTCGATCCAAACGATCTAGGCTACCTGCGCGCGTCTTTCTTCACTTACGCCAGCCTCCTAATGGACATTGTGGATAGGCTCGGCAAGTACGAAGCCGGGAAGATCGTCATCTATGACCAAGCCGCTCTGCGTAAGACAATTGCCTGCGTAGTGGCTTATGACGCAAGCCGGTTCCTAGCGGGCGCCGGGCAAAAGGCGATCACCCGGTTTGTCCCAACGATACCCAAGATCCTCGAATCAATCGATCCGAATTTCTTTCACGACTATGCGAATGCGTTGTGGACTCATGTCAGCAGCGTGCAGCAAGGTTATCGTCTCCCCAGCGTTGCGAAGATTAGAGAAGCTGTTGAGGCAAATGATATCTATTTCAATTCCAAGCAGGTAGTTCGATTTCTAATCCTGCTGGATAATGTTGGCAGGAACGAGCAGATACCCTTCGACGCGGGGCTTAGGAGGTGCCAGATTGAACATATCATGCCTCAGACACTCGGTCAGGGATGGACGCAAATTAATGAGAAGGATCATCAACGTTATCTCCACAAGCTGGGTAATCTTTCGATCACTTTTGATAATGCCAAACTTAGTAACTTGAGCTTTTCCGAGAAAAAGAAGAAGCTTACGGAGCTTTCAAGAGTGCGCTTGAACCATATGCTGCTAGCATACGAATCCTTTGGTCCAGAGCAAATCCGGGACCGTGCTGGACGGCTTCTGGATCGGTTCTTCGAAGCCTATGCTGTGTTTTCCGACGGAGCTGATTATAGCGAGCCGGAAGCCTCCGCGACGGTAAACATATTTCCGCAGAAGTGGCTGGACAAGGTGCGTGGAACATATAATCCATCAGAGCTTGCCGGCTTCCCCGTAGCGCAATATTGGTCAGAGATTTGCGCCCATTTGAACGTCCCTGTGGGGAAAAACTCCGCCCACCGTGCTCTTGAGAATTGGCTGGAGAATTACCGACCGCATTGGCCGAGCAGTTGGTAATTCCAACTATCGCTACGAGTACCGCGAAAGCATCCCCTTAGCGGGTTCTTGTCCGCATGGCTCATCATGACATGACGGTTGGCTCGCCCTCCAACCTGGAGTGCATTTAGGCCGTTGGCTCCCAGGCGGCCGCCATCACCTGGCCCTCCGTCCTGATGATGCGGCGCTGACACCGTGGACGCACCTGTTGGCCTACCCGGAGGCTCCCGCCCCCAAATCCTCGCTCCGTAGATGGGGCTGCGGCTGAAACCTGACTTCGATCGGACGGCAAAGAATACGAATACCATGAACAACCCTCCGGCGGAATACTGCTGCTTCAACTGTTTCACGCATCCTACGCTATTAGAAATAGTCAAGCATGGAGCAGATACGGAAGGCCAGTGCGACTTCTGCGGTTCGGAGTCGGTTTTATTGCTGCACGTGTCGGCGCTCTACGATTCACTCAATAACGCAGTTCGCATGTAAGTACTTCAACAGAATACTTTATAAGACGAAATTGTGTTAAGTTATTGTTTATGAAAGCTTTTTGTTTTATTTCTTTTCCGATTTTTTATAAATAATTGTATTGATGCACATACCATCCTGCTGTGGATGGTGACACCGTTGCGCCATGGGACGACGCGTGGGCTGAGGGCGATCCGCTGTATATCGCGCTTGATGAAGACTGGCATGTCTTCAGCGAACTTCTGTCAGGCCACGATGCGGCGGCAGAACTGCTGCGAGCAATTCTTGAGTCCGGCTGGGATGACGACAGCGGTGAATCTTTTCCGGACCCGCATGAGTTAGTGGTGCGACGCTCATCATGGGTGCATCAAACACCAGCGGAATGCTGGAGAGACTTCAGCTACGCGATTCGTCACGACGGCTCACTCGAACACTACATTCCGGAGAGTGTTGAAGAAGACATCCATTTACTACGGCGAGAGCTTTCACAGAGCACGCTGTTTCGGGCTCGTCTGGGCTTCGATACGGATCAGATGGGTCGGAAGGTCCCGTACGCACTGGAGAAAATCGGCGCGCCACCATCTTCTAAACCCGGTCGAGCTAACAGGCAAGGCGAGGTGGTCTTCTATGCGGCGGAGCAACGTGAAACTGCGGTGGCCGAAATACGTCCGGCTCGTGGACTTCTAGTTTCGGTGGGCACATTCGAGATCAAGCAGCCTACCGTCATTCTTGACTTGCTGCACAACCCGCCGAAGGTCGATCCGTTCATCGACGAATCGTTTGAGTATTTGATTGATTTCTGGGGACTGATGCAAGAGTTCGCTTGGTCCCTGTCCACGCCTTTGGAACGCGATGATCAGGCGGAGATCGACTACCGACCTTCGCAATGGTTGGCCACATGGTTTAGAGAGCGGGGTTTCGAGGGAATCCGTTACCCGAGCGCGTTACACGTTGATGGTGTCAACATTGTGCTCTTTGAGCCTGGGAAAGTGACGTTTCAAGAGTCATCGCTCGTAAGAGTCGATGATGTTGAATGGTTCTTTTCCCCGTATTGCGAAGACACGGAGTGATTCACGGTTGGGTCAGGTCGTTGTTCCGGGGCGAAGCGAGCTTCGCCGCATGCGCGATAGAAGTGTTGATCCCTCAGAGTAAGTTGAGTAGGATTCTGGAATGAACTCCGGTGGCCTGGCTAGCTGTAGCGGCCTGCAAACATCCGCAACCCGACCTGCAAACAGCGCGATTTTCGATCCAGATTAGTTGCAAATAGCGGGGGTCCAGGACCCGGATTATTTGCAAATGAGCCGACATTAGCTGCCAACAGCCAGAAAACAGCCAGCCCGACCCGGATTGTCTGCGAACGACGCGGACGCCTTTCTTGACCAGCGGATTGGCGCTGACTGGTCTCTCGATGATCGCTTAGAGGAGACCCACGACGCGATACTGGCCGCGGCAACGGCGGCGGGAAAGCGGCCAGACCAATGGGCGGCCGAGCGACTCGCGAATTCCGTGGGGCGGTGAGTCCCGACCGACCTCGACCACGTCCTGTACCGCAACCCAACTCGACTCCACCAGTCGCCATCCGTCACATCCACACCTGCACATCGCGCCCGGAGCGCAGCCCCATGACCTGGCACGCCAGCTTCAGCAGTTCGCGCTTCTTTGCATCGCTCTCGTTGGTGCCGACCAGCCAGCCAGGGGCGAAGGGCTCGGTGTGTTTCCAGAGCCCTGGCTTCATCGGATAGACCTCCTGCGGCGTGCGTCCAACGTAGCGGCGGGACCGTCCGATGCCGCGTGCCGCCTCTTGAAAGCGCGCCGGAAACTTGGGCTCCAGTTCCGCGAACTGTCGCAGCAGGTCGACGAAGGTCTCCTTCGCAAAGCGGGTCAGGAAGTCCTGGCCGAACAGCCGGTACCCGGACTGCGGCGAGCGGGTCGGCGGCGGTGTTGCCGGGACAGGGGCGGGCACGTCAAGCCCCCGCTGGAGACCGGCGATGGTCCGCTGCAACGCGGCAAGCTGGTTCTGCAACTGGGTGAGTTGGGCGGTATCAGGCAGCATGGACTTGCTCTCCTGGGCAGGACGGTTGGGACAGCGCGGCGTTCAGATCGCCGCCGGCGTGGCGGTGCTCACCACGCAGCAGGCGCCTTTCGGTCCGGCGCGACGGGCGATAGACGGTGACCACCTGGTCGCCGGCAATCACCACCCGACAGCCCCGCAGCCGTTCCAGCGCGCCGATCTCCTGCTTGCGGCGCCGGATCTCCCGGTCCACGTCTTGGGCGAGCAGCAGCAGGCTGTCGGCATCAACCGCCGTGCCGGCGGCGACGATCATCGGGATGTCGGACTCGCGCAAGCCGCGTTGGCGGATGCGGGACTGGGCGTGTTGGGTCAGTGTCAGGTTCATGTGCGTTCCCCAGTATCGGTGTTGTCGATATCGGCCCCTTGGTTGGCGGCGCTGCCGGTGGCTGCTGGCGGTGACCGGTCTCCCGGCAACTTGATCTTCAAACAAAAGCCGCGTGGGAGCTCAAATCGCGACGCCAACTCCTCGGTAGCGGCCTGGTTCATCTCGTCCAGCCAGCGCCGGTACTCCTCTGCGCCGGTGGCCTTGTTCTTCTCCCAAACTTCTCTCAGATCGATCCGCCCATCCTGAATCCGATAGAGGATGCGCTGATCCGCCTCGTTGTCAGGATCGAGCCCGACGGTATCGCCGAGAACATGCGTTGGAACGGCATACTCCGGTGTCGCCCCGCTGTAGCTGGCCTCGAATTCGATCGGGTGCTTCTGGAACAGACCAAGCGTCTTGAGCTCGTCATGCAGGAAATTGATGAAGGGCGAGTGCTCATTGCGGTCATCGTCCTGGTATGTCACGAATAAATCTCTCTTCTCCAAAGACTTACGTTCCGCTTCGATCCAGTCGTCATCATAGCCGTAGCGGAATGCACCGGGCAGATACGGCAGTCGGCGGTACGCCTCCGCGGTGGCGGCTTCCAGCGCCGCCACGGTTTCATCAAGGGCAGTCTGCCGGGCGTGCAAGCTGTGCTCTGCGAGGATCAGAACGGCGAGCGGGGCGAGGTCCATGATCGCGTCTTCGGTCAAGCTGAGGTGCTTTTGCACGAGGGTCAGGAAGGTCCTGGCCGACCCGTCGATGCCGCCCTTTAGCGGCACGCGATTCCGCCACTTCAAGCCGTCCTCCTCCTTCGGAGCGCGCGTCAACTGCTCCCATTTGACGCCGAGGGCCTGGCATAGGCGCTCGCGATTGTCTGGGCGGATGTTGGCGATCTGCTGGCCGCGTTCCCAACGGCTGATCTGGGTCTTGCTCGGACGGAGCTTGGTTGCCTCTGCGAGTTGGTCCTGGGACCAGCCTCGCTGGTTGCGGTAGAACTTGAGGGCTTGGGGGTTCAGGCTGTCGGTCATGGCGCGTCTCCTGTTGAGCGTCGTTAGATAAAAGAATAGACGCCAAAGAACGAGTATACAATGATCGTTTCAGCGTCTTTTTCAATTTACGGCGTTCGAAAAATTCCTATACTCGCCTTTATGGAGGGCTGCGAGACGACGCATCGACCACCACGCGCCGGGCTTGCCATGGCAGTCTCCGCCCCGTAACGACGTGCAGCACGTCGTTGCTACCGCCGGAGCGCCCGAGGGGGCTCGTGTTTCTCTGAGAGGACTTCACGCCAGTGCCGGCTTCCAGTGCGCCCAGCCGCATCGGACTCGATCGCCGCGAACGGGTCATCGAGTTCCTGGACCGGCGGACATCCACGGGCTCGGCGAGGATTCCCAGTGCCATCGCCTGGCAGCGTTCAAGCTGGATCGCCCGCGCTTCGACGTTCCCGAAACGTCGGCTGCCCATTTACGGCCGTTCGGCTAGAATCGAACCAATGCACACCGACCCGCTCTTCTACCGGATCTTCCAGGAGCGTCCGGCGACCGTCTTTGAACTGGCGGGCCTTGCGGTCCCGCCCGCGGGGGTCTACCGGATGCATGCCGAGGAGATGAAACAGACGGCCTTTCGGCTCGACGGTGTGCTGTTGCCCGCTCCGGGTACGCCCGGTCTGCCGTTGGTCTTCGCCGAGTCCCAGTTTTATGCGGACCCCTGGTTCTATGCCCGCTGGCTGGCATCGATCTTTCTGTTTCTATTTCGGCACCAGGTGATTGGCCCCTGGCGGGCAGTGGTGGTGTTTCCCGAACGGTCGTACGACGTCGGCGACACCACGCCCTACGATGCCCTGATCCGTTGCGGCAGCCTGCATCGGGTCTACCTCAAGGATCTGCTCGGCCGTCCCGGGCTCGGGCCGGGGGCGCGGCTCGCCCGTCTGGTGGTCATGGACCGGGAGCCACTGCTCACCGAGGCGCGTGCCTTGATCGATGAACAGACCGCGGCCGGGCAGCGCGAGTCGACCCTCGACCTGATCGAGACCGTGCTGGTCTACAAATTTCCAGAGCTTTCGCGAGAGGAGATCCAGATCATGCTCCATTTGCCTGAAACCGATTTGAAAAAGACCCGCTTTTACCAGGAGGTATTCCGTGAGGGTGAGGAGGCGGGAGAGAAACGTGGAGAGAAACGTGGAGAGAAACGCGGCGAGAGGCGCGGTCTGGTCCTTGGCCAACTGGCCTTGGTGATGCGCTTGTTGCGCCGTCGTGTCGGCGAGCCGACCGCCGATCAGCGCGCGCAGGTCGAGCGCCTCTCCGCCGACGAACTGGCCGCCTTGGGTGAGGCCCTGCTGGATTTCACCGGGACCGAGGACCTGGAACGCTGGCTGCGGGGATCAAAGGACAGTGAGGCTCGCAGTGACATCTGATCCCCGGTTTCCCGACTCGGTGACCCCGACATGCAGGCCGCACCGGTGGCGCTGATGCGGGCCTCCGAGCGGGCGCGTCGCCTGGCCGAGCAAACCGGCACGCGGTTCGTGGTCCGCCCGCCCGCCACTGTGCTCAATGAAGGGCACGGCCCCGCCGGTGGAATCGAACCTGACGGCGGCGGGAGCGTATCATTGCCGCCGAGTGGATCAAGCCAATACCGGCTCAGTGGCGAGCAAGGCGTCGAGTGCACCGCACTCGACGGTGGATTTCCCGTTGAAGTAGTCGATCCAGACCGATGAGTCGACCAGCACCATCACGCATCGTCGCGTCGCATGGCATCCAGGTCGCCGTCCCAGGGCAACTTGCCGCGCACCGTGCGGATGCGTTCTTGCTCCTTGAGTCGAACCAAGAGCCGCAACCCCTCCTCGACCGCCTCCCGCTTGGTTCGCAGCCCCGAGAGCGCCTGTGCACGCTCCATGAGCCAGCCATCAATCACGATGTTCGTTCGCATGCCGTGGGTCTCCTGTAGATCGGTGTTGGCGAAGCGGTTACGCCATTTTACCTTGAGATTCTGAAAATGAGCCTGGGAGAATGAACGATGACTGTTGCAGAGCGGGCATATGAGCAGATCAAGAGCAGCAAGCTCTAGAGCGATTACTGATCTGCCGAATCTTCATATCAAGGGCTTACGCTATTTTCAGACGCTGCCATAGAGACATTTTCTTTTTGCGTAAACGCTCTATCATTTTTTTAACGACTTACTCGACCTACTGAGTTTCCAGAGAGCCGAAAATCTCTCGCGCTTGGCTAATTACGGGAACTGATGGGCGTGCCATCGCAGAACGCCTGCTGGGAAAGTCTTTCGGGCAGTTCTCGGGAACGGCTAAAGCAGATCATCTTGGGCTAATGATGCAAATGGGGAGCTATGTGATTCTAGAAATGAATCAGAATGGCAGAACGCTCTTCTGGCCGATAAGCGATGCAGAGATGCCAGGTTTCTATCAACCTGAATACAGACGCGCCACACTAATCGAGCGGTGCCAGCAGGAGACAATTATCTCGCGGGAAGCTGGACGGTTTCACATGACACATCCCAACCCCCCTGGGCAAAAGATGTATTGGCAATCCAAATATGAAGAAAAAATCTCCAGCATAATCGGCGTGTCGCGCTCTGGTTAAGATCCCGCCTTGACGCAGCGGGCGACGATGCGGCAATCCTCACGCCTCCGCCAGTTCCCGCAACACCTCAGGATGCCGCTGCGCCACCTTGAGCAGCGTCTTGGCCGCACCGCTCGGCTGGCGTCGGCCTTGCTCCCACTCCTGCAGCGTGCGCACCGACACGCCCAAGAGTAACGCGAACTGTGCCTGCGACAGGCCGGAATGCTCGCGGGCGGCGATGATCGGCGAGTACACCACTGTTCCCAGGCCAGCGTTCATCTGGCGGATCGATTCCAGCAGGTCTTCGCCCAGGTCGCGGCCTGCTTCAAACGCCTCCAGTTCATCATCGGTCAGGGGTTGCGTGTTCGATGGCATGTTTGATCTCCACAAGTTGCTTGGCGGACAGGTTTCCCCGCTCGGATTTCGCGTACAGTACCAACAACATGAGTGCCCCGGAGGCGAATCGCGTGTAGTAGATTACCCGTACCCCACTGGATTTGCCGGACCCGGCCCGGCTCCAACGCACCTTTCGCAGTCCGTCCGTGCCCGGAATCACATCGCCGGCTTCGGGGTTTTGGGCCAGGAATGCCGCGAAGGCGCCCCGCTCGTCTTCGTGCCAGTAACGCGGCCAGAGTTTTGTGAACAGTGGGGTTTCGACGACGGTGTACATAGGGAGAATAATACGTCTTTGACGGATATTCGCAAGCAAGCGTTAGCCGTCAAAGCCGGGCGGGAGCCCAACTCATCAAACCCACTTTTGAGGGGGGTAAGTGGGACCAGACGAGTGCCAACCTTCACCCTGAGAATGGTTCTGCCAGATGATGCGATTTCGACTTGCCGGCATACTGGATGACGCCGGATGGCGCTTCGAGTTGTTCCGTAAGGGCGCTCTTCCCTTCGCCCGCGAGGCACCGGTCGCCCTACCCGATTGGCCGCAGGCCGCCCCATCGCATCCCGGCACAGCCCTGTTGTTGGCCCTGCTGGATACGCAGGAGGCTCAGTGTGAGGGCGAGTCGCTGCGCCTGACCCACGATCGAGTCGCCGGCCTGAGCCGACCCGAGGCGGTCCGGCTCGGGCTGCCGCCGGTGGTTCCCTGGACGCTCTTTCTGTCGCACGACGCGCCCATCGGCGAACCCTCCTTCGCGTTGCGTGTCGAGTGGTTCCAACGCGGCGGAGCGCCCATCTTCGGGGCGCGCCGCACGGGCACGGGGCTGACGGTCACCGCCGGGCGCTTCCTGATCCTGGACCCGCTTTACTCGGCCCTGGAGGCAATCAATGCCGTGAACGCGGCGAACGGCGACGCCTCGCCGGAAGGGTTGGATCGACGTATGACCGCCTATGCCCGCTTCAAGGGCTGTCTAACTCGACTCACCGGCGACCTGCGCGCCGATGAGTATCTGCGGGGGCTCACCATCCATCAGGCCACCGGGATCGGGATCGACCTGGAACCCGGCGATGAGGCGGCGCTCTTCCTGCCGACCCTTTACGGTGATCGCCCCGAGGATGCGGCGACCGCCGATCCGCAAGATCAAGGCCTACGAGACGCTGCGCGATTACCATCTTTCGTTCGGTAAGGTGCGATTCTCGGTGATCGTCTACGACGAGGTGCAGAAGCTCAAGAACCCGGCCTCGCTGATGAACCGGGGCGCCAAGGCTCAGCAAGGCAAATTCACGCTCTTGATGACGGGCACCCCGATTGAGAATAGCCTGCTGGACCTTTGGACGCTGCTGGATATCGCCTGGCCGGGATTCCTGGGGTTGAGCGCGCGGGAGTTCCTGGCTCACCATCGGGGCAACGACCCGGAGCGACGCGAGGAACTGAAGCTGCGCCTGGTCGAGCCCCCTGTTTTTTCGGGCCAGGTGACGCCAATTCCGGCCATTATGCTGCGCCGCTTCAAGCAGGACATTCTGGAGGGGCTACCCGAGCGGCGGATCGAGGCGACCCAAGACCTCATGCCCGCGGAGCAGCAGGCCGCCTACGACGCAGTGCGGACGGCAATCCGCGCGCGCCCCCAGGGTACGCTTGAGGGGCTGCAACAACTGCGGGCGATCTCGCTGCACCCGCGGCTTGGCCAGCCGCCCGAGTCCGCGGCGGAGGATGGGCCATTCATCGCCGCCTCGGCCCGGTTCACGCGCCTGTTCGTGATCCTGGACCGGGTTCATGCGCAGCGCGAAAAAGCCCTGATTTTCGTGGAGCTACGAGAAGCCCAGCGGGCACTCTACGATTTGATCCGCCGTCGCTACAGCCTTCCCTCACCCCTTCCCGAAACGATCAACGGCGCCACGGCGAGCCCGGTGCGCGACCGTATCCGGCGCGAGTTCCAGAGCCGGCGCGGCTTCGATGTGCTGCTCCTCGGCCCCAAGGCCGCGGGCTTCGGTCTCACACTCACGGCCGCCAATCACGTCATCCATCTCAACCGCTGGTGGAATCCGGCGGTAGAAGATCAGTGCAGTGACCGGGTCTATCGGATTGGCCAGAACAAACCCGTGACCATCTATCTGCCCCAGGCGATTCACTCCGAGTTGGGCGACCGCTCGTTCGACAGCCTATTGCACGGGCTGCTGGATGAGAAACGGTCCTTAAGTCGGGAGATCGTGATCCCAGTGCAATTCAATGACCAGGACTTCCGCGCGCTGTTCGAGAAGAGTCTGAGTGATGGCGAAACCGATCCGACAATTGCTGATCACATCGACGGCATGGATTGGCGGGGTTTCGAGTTATGGGTTGCCGGTGAGTTGAAGCGCGCCGGATTCAGCGTCGAGATCACGTCGGGGAGCGGAGACGGCGGGGTGGATGTCATTGGAGTTCCGTGTAATATGGGAGGGCGCCCGCTGTTTGTCCAGTGCAAACACACGGGGAACGGAATAAAGGCGATGATTGACGAGCGCGCCGTGAATGACCTCGTGCGAGCGCGTGCGACTCACTGCCATACCTACCCCGATCCGATTCTAGCGGCAGTGACAAACGGCCGATTCTCTCTGGCGGCAGAGCGTCTTGCCTTAGAGAAATGCGTACGGCTGTTTGACTCGGCGCGTTTGCCGACGCTGGGACGGGTCTTGGTCGAACTCAGTGATGGGGCGGCTCGATAAACGGAGTTGGTAGCGTGCCCAACGGCCAGCAGTTCCAGGGCCGGGCGACTTTCCAAGTCGACTTTGACCATTCTAGCCCACCTTTAACATAACCCCATTGATAAACACCCACAGATGGTACCTAACCATCTGATCCGTATGTACACACCTGCCGAAAATCGCAATGACGGCTTGGCGCGGCCACGCACCCGGATTCGTTGTTTGGGGTTGCTGCTAACGCGGCTTGGTACCCCGCACCGCGGGCGGTATAACGAGATGATCCGTCACCGCATTGCGGCGCAGGCGCTCCGGGGTCGCCGCCTTGGACAGTGAGGTCAGGGCGACAAACCAGGCCTTGGGCATGTCGGTGGGCAGGCCGATGGGAATGCCGGCAATGCTGGGGGTGTCGGCAAAGGCGTGGCCGGGCTCCTCGAATTCGGGGGCGGTGCAGTTGATGCACGCATAGCCGCCGCGGGTGCAGGAGCCCTGTCCATTCCAGAGTCGGGTGTTGCAGTCGCCATGCGCCTGGGTGCCCAGGCAGCCCAGGTGCTCCATCATGCAGCCCAGGTCGGAGTGGCTGCGGGCGCTCGCCTTGTACTCGTAGAACTCGTTGCGGGTACAGCCGTGATGGACCAGTTGGTCCGCAGACATCCGCGGTCGGCGGTAGGGGTCCAGGTCGTCCGCGGTCAGGCCGTCCAAGGCCAGGGCCATGAGCGTCTCGGTGACCCAGTTGGGGTGGGTGGGACAGCCGGCGACATTGATCACGGGCAGGCCGGATCCCGCGCGGTAGTCCGTCCCCAGCAGGCCGCCCGGACGGGTGCCCTCGTATTGCAGACCGCAGGCGTCGGTGGGGTTGCTGCCGGCGGCCGTCACCCCGCCGAAGGCGGCACAGGTGCCCACCGCGACGGTATAGCGGGCGCGGGCGGCGAGCTGCCGCACCCAATCGATCAGCGGCCGGTCACTCCCCGCCAGTACATGGAAGCGGCCGGTACCCCGCGGCCCGCGGAGCATGGCGCCTTCAACGCATAACACGTCGAATGCCAGGGTGCCGCTGATCGCGCCATCCAGCAAGTCCAACACCTCCTCGCCGCTCGCTTCGCTCAAGGACGGGTGCCAGAGCAAGCGGATGCCCGCGCCGTCGAGCGTGGCAGTCAGGTCCGGTGATTCGGCGCCCAGCAGCGACAATGTGCAGCCGCCGCAGCCGCCGGACTGGAGCCAGAGGACCGCGAGCTTGGGTGTCATGGGGTTGGTGTCAGGTTTGGGCATCGTGTCAGTATTGTCCGTCATTGAACGCGAATAAACTGGTAATACGTCAGTGTTGGAGTTGACCGTCAAGGCGGAAGCCTTGGATTGCAGCCGGTCGGCGCCTCGGCTGGCCGGAACCCTGACCAAGGCCTTCGCATTGTCGCCAACAGTTTGCCCGAGGCTGTCATGCAGGTTCGTCCATCGCTCTTCCTGACGCTGGGGTTACTCTCCGGGTTGACCCCCTTTGCGATTGATATGTATCTGCCGAGTCTGCCGGCCATCGCGCGCGACCTGGGCTCGAGCATGGAACTGGCGCAACTGAGCGTGACCGTCTATCTGGCGGTCTTTGCGCTGTCGCAGTTGTTTCTGGGGCCGCTGTCGGATGTGCTCGGCCGACGTGCGACCATCGGCGGCGGGCTGGCGCTGTTTTGCGCCGGGACCTTGGGCTGCGCGCTGGCCGGTGAGATGGGGGTCCTGTTGCCGGCGCGTGCGCTCCAGGCATTGGGCGGGGCGGCAATCGCGGTGACGGTACCGGCCTTGGTGCGCGATCTGTTCGAGCGTGACCGGTATGCGCGCGTGATGAGTCTGGTGATGTTGGTGACGGCGCTGGCACCGCTGCTGGCGCCGACCATCGGCGGGGTCATCGTGGAGTATGGGAGTTGGCACTGGGTCTTCGCCGTGCTGCTCGCCATCGCGTTGGCGGCAAGCGCACTCTTTTTCCACCTGATTCCGGAGACCCTGCCCAGGGCGCGCCGCCATCCGCCTGAACTGCAACGCGTCCTGCGCAACTATCTGCTGCTCGCGCGCCATCGGGTGGGGATGGGCTACCTGCTCACCGGTGCCTGCTCATTCGGCGGGATGATGACTTACATTGTCGGTTCCCCGTTCGTCTATATCGAACTGCACGGGGTGCCGACCGCCTGGTTCGGGGTCTATTTCGGCGCGAACGTCGGCCTGGCTATCCTGGTGACCAGTGTCAACGCCCGGTTGGTCACGCGGCTGGGGGCGCAGCGTCTGCTGCGCTGGGGGCTGGGGGTACAGGTCGGCGCCGCGTCATTGCTGGGCGCGCTCGCCATCTGGGAAGCGCCCCCGCTGTGGGCGATCGTGCTCGCGACCCTGGCCTATCTGGGGATGGCGGGGGTGGTGCTCGGTAACTCCATGGCCGGATTCATGGCGCACTTTCCGCGGATGGCCGGAACGGCTTCGGCCTTCTCGGGCGCGGCACGCTTCGGTTTGGGTGCGGCGGTCGGATCGCTGGTCAGCCTGGCCCATAACGGCACCGCGGTGCCCATGCTGCTCGGCATGGCGTTCTGCGGGTTGGCCGCGGGCGCGAGCTATCGACTGTGGTGCTGTGCCGAGTCGGTAAGTTCCGACGCGGTTTGAATCGCTCGTCCCTGGTCGAAATAGCGTTGCAGGAAGGTGTCGAAGTCCAGGTCGTCAGCCGCCTCGATTTCGCTCTGGCGGCAGATGGACTCTGCCGCCAGATCCCGGAACAGGGCCTCCCGTTCCGGACTCAGGGTGCGCACCGCGAGGGTGTCCCGATGGGCGGCGGAAACCCGCCGGGCGAAATCGAAGAATCCTTCGCCGTTCGCCCGCATGTCGGCCAACATGCGCGCCGAGGGGGTCGCATCGGGGTCACGCACTTTTTCACGCTGGGCCAGCAGGCTCAGGCCACGCGGACCGTCGGCCGCACCGTCGAGCAATTCGGCGACCGGTCCCATGGCTTCCAGGATCTCCCCCGCCCACTGCCGCAATTCAATCGCCTGACCGTCCCGGTTCAGCGTGAGCCCGGGTTGACGCCCGCGATGGGCGGTGACGACCTGATTGTCATCAATCGCCCGCCGCTCGGTGGCGCCAATGCGCGGGCTGTCCGCGAGCAGGCAATAGAGCATCAGGGTCTCCAGGACCAGGAGCTGCTCGGCGCCTACCCCGATGGGCTCGTAGGCGTTCACGTCCAGTGAGCGCAATTCGACATAGCGGACACCGCGCCGACGCAGGGCCAGGGTCGGCTTTTCCAGCCAGTCGATAATCTGCTTGGGTCGGACGGTACTGTAATATTCATTCTCGATCTGCAGGACCGCGGCGCTGAGTTGCTCGTAGCGCCCGCCGACTTTGACCCCGATCTGTTCGTACTGCGGACAGGGCGTCTCGATCGCCCAGGTGAGGCTGCGAATGAAGGCATCCAGGCTGTCGTAGCTGGCCTTCATGCCGGTGCCCTGCTCCTTCTGGTTCTGGTAACCGATGTCCCCCATGCGTAGCGAGGTCGCATAGGGATCATAAAAGGTCTGGGCGTCGAACGGGATCAGGTTGGTCTCCCGGCCCTGGAGAAAGCTGCCGCATACGGCCGGCGAGGCACCGAACAGATAGGGCACCAGCCAGCCGATGCGCTGGAGGTTGCGGATCATGTCGATATAGGACTCGGAGCGGAATGACCCGAGCGGACCGGTGTCACCCTCCTGATCCTGATAGAGACGCCAGAAGTCGTCGCCGAAGGAGAAATTGAAATGCACCCCGGCGATCACCTGCATGGTGCGTCCGTAGCGGTTGCCCAGGCCGCGGCGGTAGACCGTTTTCATGGTCGCGGCGTTGGATGACCCGTAGCGGGCCAAGGGAATTTTGCTCTCCCCCGGGATCACGCACGGCATGCTCGTGCCCCACAGGAGTTCATCACCCAGGTGTCGGTAGACCAGCGTATGGATATCGGCCAGGAAATCCAGCACCGCCTGTTGCTCACCCAGGGCCGGGGTGACCAACTCGATCAGTGCCTCGGAGAAATCGGTGGTGATGTGCGGATGGGTCAGGGGCGACCCCAGCAGGCTCGGGTGCGGAGTCGCCGCGATCTGTCCCGCGGGCGAGACCCGCAGGGATTCCTTTTCCAGCCCGATGCGATTGCCGGCAAAGCAATCGAGCGGGCGGGCGTGCTCCAGCGCCCGCAGGCGCCGGTCGAAGGTTACTGAATGCGAATCCATGGGTCAGTCCCGGTCGGTCTTCATTACAGGCGTCCAAAGCGATACCCGGATGTAGGGGCGGGTTTCAAACCCGCCCCAACACCAAGGCCATGTCTGGATATCAGGTGCGAAAGCGATAGCGTTTCTTGACCGGGACACGGCGGTCCGGTCGGTTGCGGTTCAGTGGATCAGTGGCTCATGGCCGCCCGCGGCCGGTTGGCGCTTTCCGACAGGATCCCGTCTGCCAAGATGCGCGCGGCCTCTTCGGCCTGGATGCGGCCGATGGCATCGCGTTGCGCGTCAAGCGCATCCTCATCGATCTGGTCTGCATCCTCATCCACCGGTTTGATCCCGCGAGCGCGCAGGAACCGATCCTGTTCATCCTTGAACGCCGCCTGGCGCGCTTTGTCCGCGGCGCGTCGCTCGGATTCGCGCAACGACAACTGGGTCTCTTCCTTGACTTCACGCACGACCTGGCTGCGCCGTTCCAGCATCTTGAACCCCGGGTCTTGGTTGATCCGTTGAACCGACTGGCGAGTCAACCCGGTGGCATCGGTGGTACCGACGCGGCGGTAGTCGGCCGCGTCGATCCGCGCCCAGGGCAGCGGGTTGTCGAGTGCCCGCTCGCCGTGATCGGTGGCGTCGTCCTTGGACGGGAAATGCACATCCGGCTCCACGCCCTTCAATTGCGTGCTGCCGCCGCTCACCCGGAAGAACTCGGCCATCGTCAGCCGCAGCCGACCCAGGTCGGCCTGATCGCCGGGCACGTAGCGGTTGAGATCCACCAGTGTCTGCACCGTGCCCTTACCAAAGGTCGGCTCGCCGATGACCAGACCGCGGCCGTAGTCCTGGATGGCACCAGCGAAGATCTCGGAGGCTGAGGCGCTGTCCCGGTCCACCAACACGGCCAGGGGTCCGGAATAGGCCACCCCCGGGTCCGAATCGCGTTCGACTTCAACCTTGCCGAACGCGTCTTTGACTTGCACCACCGGCCCGGTGTCGATGAAGAGTCCGGTCAGGGACGTCGCCTCCGCCAGTGAGCCGCCGCCGTTGCCGCGCAGGTCGATCACGATCCCATCCACGTTCTGCGCCGCCAGCTTCTTGAGCAGTTCGCGCACATCGCGGGTGGTGCTGCGGAAATCGCGCTTGCCCTCGCTTTCGGCCTCGAAGTCACGATAGAAGGCCGGCAACTCGATCACCCCGATCTTGAGCCCGGGCGCATTGGGCAGTTGCTCAATGAGATAGTCCTTGGCGGCTTGATCTTCGAGCTTGATCTCGTTGCGGACCAGGGGGACCTCACGGGTCTTGCCGTCGCTGGCGCCTGATTCGGGCAGCAGTTGCAGTCGCACCACGGAGCCCTTGGGGCCGCGGATCTTGTCGACCACATCCTGCAGCCGCCAGCCGACCACGTCCTCGATCTTCCCGTCCAGCCCCTGACCGACCCCCAGGATGCGGTCTCCCGATGACACCTGACCAGAATCGCGCGCGGGGCCGCCGGGAATGGTGCGCTGGATGACCGTGAACTCGTTATCCGAACGCAAGACCGCGCCGATGCCCTCCAGCGACAGTTTCATGCTGATGTCGAAATTCTCCGAGGTGGCCGGTGACATATAGCTGGTGTGCGGCTCCAGGGTCTCGGTGTAGGCATTCATGAAGGCCTGAAACACGTCGTCACCGGTGAATTGCTGCACCCGCCGGGCCAGGCCGTCGTAGCGCTGCCGCAGCCGCTCGCGGATGTCCGCATCCGCCTTGCCGGCGATGCGCAGGCTCAGGAAGTCGTTCTTGACCCGCAGCCGCCAGATCTCGTCCAGCTCCTTGTCGGTCTTGGCCCAGGGCGCCTTTTCGCGGTCGAACGCATAGGATTCGGCGACGTTGAAATCGAAATCACTGCTCAACAACGTCAGGGCATAGGCCACCCGCTCATCCACCCGCATGCGGTAGACCCGGAAGATGTCGAAGGCGCTGTCCAGCTCGCCGCGGCGCAGGTTGTCATCAAGCCGCCGGGCGCCGGTGCTGAAACGCTCCACGTCGCGCGCGAGGAAGAACGAGCGGCTCGGGTCGAGGGCGGCCAGGTAATTGTCCAGGATGGTCCGCGCAAAGGCGTCGTCGAACGCGACTTTGCGATAGTGATACCGCTCCAGGACTTTGTTGATGACGATGGCCGTTTTGGCCTGAGTCTGGGTGGGGAAAAGTTCGGACAGCGGCACCTGACGCGGTGACGCAACCGCCACCCAGGCGCCGAAGGTGAGTAACGCGGCGGTCGCGACGAGGGTTAAGCGGAGTCTCATGACGATACTCGGTACCAATAATTGGGGTGATATCAATTGGAACATCAACTGGATGGAATCGATCAAGCCGGCACCTGGTTCGGGGACGACTGGCGCACCCAGGAACCACGGCAAGCGCCCGGCGGCGGTTCGTGGCGATCACAGGCCCGCTGATGCCCTGGTGCCCTAATCAGCGAAGCGGCCCATACGCTCAGCTTAGAGGCTGAGCAGCTTTGTTTCAACGACTTAGATAGAATGTTGCGGGAAATTAACGCGTCGGGTCGCGTTCGGGGTCCAGCACCGGGGGCGGCGCACTCGGACCGGGCACGAATCGGGATGGCGACCATGGGTACTCCAGCGACTGACACTACTACGCGCGCGTTTTTGTCGTCAATTGGCCAGCTTGCCTTTTTGGTACACCCGGCGCCGATAAAGATCGGTGCGCCGGCTCACCACCCGATCGACGAAGAGCAGCCCATCCAGGTGATCGAGTTCGTGCTGGACGGCACGTGCCTCAAACCCCTCCATCACGAACTCCAGCGGGTCGCCCTCAGGGCCCTGCGCCTTGAGTTGGAGGCGTGTGGCGCGGATGACGTTGCCGGTATAGTCAGGAACCGAGAGACATCCCTCCCGTCCGATTTCGAACCCCTCCCAGTGAGCGATTTCCGGGTTGATCAGCACCAGATGACCGTGATTCGCAGTTTTGGGTCGGCCCGAGCAGTCGACGATGATGATCCGCTGGTGTCGCCCGACCTGGGGCGCCGCGATTCCCACCGCGGCCGGACCCGCACGGCGCGTCTCTTCCAGTGCGTCGATGAATGCCAGCAGTTCCTGATCGAAGTGGACGACCGCAACGGATGGCTGCTTCAGCCGCTCGTCCGGTAAGGTGAGGATGTTGAGGATCGCCATGGGTTCGCGTCGCGGTGTCGAATCGGGGGTCAGCCGATCATTAACTCGATGGGAGCGACATCCACGGAGATTCCGCGGATGGTCAATCCGGCCAGGGCCTGCTGCAGGTCCTCCAGGGTGCGCGCGCAGGTGCCCTGGATATTCATGATGTAGACCGGCGCGCGGGCGTTGCCGACGACGTCCGACTCCAGATCCAGAATGTTGAACCCCTGGTCCGCCAGGCATTGGGTCACCTCGGCGACGATTCCGGTGCGGTCCGACCCGGTCACGCGCACCTGGATATTCGGCACCAGATGCTGGTGCAGTCCGCCCTGAACCGGATCCAGGTGGACGCGCAAACCTAACTCCGCGGCCACCGGAGCCAGCGCCGTCTCGAGTTCGGCGTTGGGCCGAGTCCCGGAGACCATCAGGAGGATGGTGAAACTGCCGCCCAGGCGGATCATCGACGCCTCACCCAGGGTGCAGCCCGCCTCGTACAACACCCGGGTGACCCGGGAGACGATTCCGGGTCGATCCTGGCCCACCAGGGTCACTATGTTCCAATCGGTCATGCAGGCACCTCGCCGTGCGGTTAGGAAACGCCTATTGGCGTCTCGGTCGTTGTCGTTGTCGTAATCGTAATCGAGCTAAACTATCGAATTATTTCAAACGCTTGGCGGCATTGCAGGCCCAGGCTGTGTGGCAAATCGAAACCCGACAAACAGCGGGCTGCTCATGCAGAACTTAAATCGCTTATCCGATTACGATTACGATTACGACAACGACAACGACAACGACAACGATTGTATTCGTTGTTTATTTTCTCTCGGACTCGTCGCTTGATCCAGAAATCCAGATCAGGCTCGCCATCCTCCCGGTGATCCCATCACGACGGTAGGAGAAAAAACGCTCCGGGTCGGAATAGGTGCAATCGGTGCCGCCGTAGACCTGGGTGACCCCGGCTCGGGCGAGCCGGTGTCGGGCCAGGGCAAACAGATCCGCGAACCATTTACCGTCCGGCCCTGCCTGGAAGGCGGACGCGACCCCCGGATCGGCGCCGAGAAATGCGGCACGCACCTCGGACCCCACCGCGAAGGCCGCGGGGCCGATTGCCGGACCGAGCCATACCAGGAGGTCCCCGCACGGCGCATCCAGCGCGCTCAGCGTCGCCTCAATGACGCCCGCGGCCAAACCCCGCCAGCCGGCGTGGACCGCCGCCATGTGCTGACCATCCCGGTCACAGATCAGCAGCGGCAGACAGTCGGCGGTCAGTACCGCGCACACCGATCCGGGTCGGCACGCGATGGCCGCATCCGCAGCAGGCCCGGTGACCAGTCCGCCGGTCTGCACCACCGCGCACCCGTGCACCTGATTGAGCCACAGGGGTTCCGCCGGGAGGGCGAGGGCGGCACGCAGCAGCGCGCGGTTACGCGCGACCCGCCCCGGCGCATCCCCGACGTGATCGCCCAGGTTCAGACTGCCGTAGACTCCGGTGCTGACCCCGCCGCCGCGCGTCGTACAACAGGCATGCACCCAGGGCGGGGCCGGCCAGTCAGGTCGAATCAGATCCAAGCCCCGCCTCCCGTCGAAACAGTTCAAGCAGCGCCGCGAGGTCAGCGGCCATTGGCACCTCCCAGACCATCGCCTGGCCCGTGCGCGGATGGGTCAGCCCCAACCGGATGGCGTGCAGGGCCTGGCGCGGGAACTCCTGAATCGCCGCGGTCAAGGCCGGGGCGCAGCCCTTGGGCGGACGTGGACGCGCCCCGTACACCGGATCGCCGACCAGGGGGTGGTGCACATGCGCCAGATGGACCCGAATCTGATGGGTGCGGCCCGTCTCCAACTCCACCCCCAGCAGGCAATGGCCGGGGAAATGCTCAAGCACCCGATAACGGGTGAGCGCGGTCCGTCCCCCGGCGACCACGGCCATGCGCGTGCGCTGCGTCGGATGTCTCCCGATCGGGGCCTCGACCATCCCGCCAGCCACCAGATCCCCGACCACCAGTGCCCGATATTCCCGATGGACCGTGCGCTGCTTGAGTTGATCCACCAGGCCGTGGTGCGTCTCCAGCGTTTTCGCAACGACCAGCAGTCCGCTGGTGTCTTTGTCGAGCCGATGGACGATCCCGGCCCGCGGCAGCGTGGCGAGCATGGGGGCATGGTGCAGCAGGGCGTTGAGTAGGGTGCCGTCCGGATTGCCGGCCGCCGGGTGGACCACCAGACCGGCCGGTTTGTCGATCACCAGGATCTCGTCGTCTTCATACACCAGCACCAGCGGGATCGCCTGGGGCGCGTCGCGGTCGCTGACCGCGAGGACCGCGTCCAACTCCACCGCCTCGCCGCCCCAGACCCGGTCGCGGCAGCGGCGCGGCAGGCCGTCCACCCGCACCTGTCCGCCCGTGATCCACTGCTGCACCCGGCCGCGGGAGAACTCCGGCCAGGACTGGGCCAAGGCCTGGTCCAGCCGCAGACCGGCGGATTGCGCATCCACGCGCAGCGAACGATACACCCGCGGCGCGTCGCCCGCGATCAGGGACATTCCGCTCTCCGCCGCGGGTGCTCGGTTGCGCTGATACCAACCTGGAGCCCTTCGGGTATACTCACACGGTTTTGAGCTTGGTTAATCGCCGACATGCCATCCACCTTAACACGACTGGCCACCTTGTTGACTGTGTTCCTGATCGGGATCGCCCTGACCGGCTGCTCGATGTTTGGGAAGGAAGCCGACGAGACTGAAGGGTGGAACGCCTCCAAGATCTACGCGGAGGCCGCGTCCGAGATGGATTCCGGAAATTATAAACGTGCCATCGAGCTCTACGAGAAACTCGAGGCCCGCTACCCCTTCGGCCGCTATGCCATGCAGGCGCAACTCGATGTCGCCTATGCAAATTACCGGGCCGAGGAACCGGAGGCGGCGCTCGCCGCGGCCGACCGCTTCATCAAGTTGTACCCCCAAAATCCGTACGTGGACTACGCGTACTATCTCAAGGGAATCGTCAACTATAACCGCAGCGTCGGTTTTCTGGACAAGTACGTACCGATGGACGTTTCCCAGCGCGATCCCGGTGCCGCCCTGGACGCGTTTACCGATTTCTCCGAGTTGGTCAAGCGTTTCCCCGACAGCAAGTATGCCGCCGATGCCCGCCAACGCATGGTCTATCTGCGCAACAACCTGGCCAAGAACGAGGTCAACGTGGCGCGCTACTACATGAAGCGCGGCGCCTATGTCGCAGCGGCCAATCGCGCCAACTATGTGATCGAGCGCTACCAGCGTACCAGCGCGGTCGAGGATGCGCTGGAGACGCTGGTCGCTGCCTACGAAGCCTTGGGCGAGAAGAAACTTGCGGCCGACGCGCAACGGGTCTTGGATGTCAATCGCAAGGCTGGACGTTTCGTCTCCGATGAGCCGGCACCCGGTGAGGTGAGTCTCGGCCGGAAATTCTGGGACTATTTACAGCTCGATCAGAACTAAGGCGATTTCCGGCAATCGCCGGACGAGGCGCCGCGCGTTCAGACCGCCGCCTCGTTCTCCTCGCCGGTGCGGATGCGCACCACGCGGGTGACCTCCGAGACGAAGATCTTGCCGTCGCCGATCTTGCCGGTCCGCGCCGCGGCGGTGATGGCATTGATGCAGGCGTCCAGGTGCTCGTCGGTCACCACCAGCTCGACCTTCACCTTGGGCAGGAAATCCACCACGTACTCGGCGCCGCGGTACAACTCCGTGTGGCCTTTCTGCCGTCCGAAGCCCTTGACCTCGATGGCGGTCATCCCGGTGATCCCCGCGGCGGACAGCGCCTCGCGGACATCGTCGAGTTTGAACGGTTTGATGACGGCTTCGACCTTCTTCATGGGGATACTCCGCTGCGGGTCATTAGAATGAAGCGATCAGTATAGGTTCGCGCCGCGGAGAAGAACAGCCGGCGCCTATGAAGCTATGCACACCCGGTCGCGTCCGGCCGCTTCAGTAGAGTGCCTGGTCCGCGGAGCGCAGCAGTGCATCCAGCTCCCCCGGTAAGCCGGGGAACGAGGCGATGCCGATGCTGATGGTCAGCGACGGCGCGGCCCGCGGGTTCTCGCCGGGGCAAGCCGCGAGCGCGCCGCGCAGCCGCTCGACGACCTCGCGGGCCGAGGCCGGGCCGGTCTGCGGCAGCAGCAGCGCGAATTCGTCGCCGCCGACGCGCGCGAACAGGTCGGTCTCGCGCAGGCTCGCCCGGCACGCCCGCGCCAGTCTCACCAGGGCTTGGTCGCCCACCGCGTGTCCGGCGCCGTCGTTGATCTGCTTGAAGTGATCGAGGTCGTTGTGAATGATCGGGCGGCCTTGGCGCACGCAGTCGACCCACACTCCCGCCTGATCGAGTGGGTAGTGCTGGCCCTCACCCTGGGCCTGGCACATGTTCTGCGTGGTGTTGGTGGACCAGGTTTGCAGTGCGATCGTCCGCTGATCGGCATTGATGAAGTGATAGAAGCCGATGGTGCTGCCGGTGAGCGCCTCGACCTCGTCCAGCGTGGCGCGCAGCAGTTCGGTGAGCCCATGCGACGGGGCCAGCGCGATCAGTCGCAGGCGTGCCGCAAGGATCGCCTGATTGCTTTTCCGCTCACGAATCTCACGCTGCAACTGGCGATTGGTCGACCGCAACTCGGCGGTGCGCGCCTCGACCAGCGCGGCGAGGTGGCGGCGGTGTTCGCGCAACTCCCGCTCCGAGGCCAGCCGCGTTGCGGCGGTGCCGACCATCCCGGCCACCGCCAGATCGATGTTCAGGCGCTCGTTCGACGGCGGTTCGCCGCTGTGATGCCCGACCGCGAGCACGGCGGTGACCCGCGACTCCTGGGTGATCGGCAGACAAATCACGGTGCCGGGTTCGGGGTCGCTGCGGCCGTAAAACCCGAGGAAGCCGCTGTCGAGCGTCTCGGCGATGCACTGGCAGAGTGCCGGACCCGGCTGGGCGGTCAGCCCGGGGCCGAGCCCGACCGCCGTCGGCACCGCGGGGGCAAAACGCCCGCGTTCGGTGAGTTGCCCCGCCCGTCGCAGCCCGGCGATCAGGTCCACCAGGCCGGTGCCGCACAGGCCGCGCGGCGGGCCGCCACCGATGACATGCCAGACCGGATGGCCGTCGCGGAATACCAGTCGGTCGATGGCGCCCGGCTCGGCCGGCAGACCGCAGCACAGACCACTCCCCTCAAACGCCGGGCCGCCCGCCGCCGAGGTGGTCCAGAGGGTCGCGCCGTCCCACAGCGCGATCTCGGAGTTGGTGCCGAAATCGATCAACAGGCCCGCGTCGGGGGTGTCGGTCAGCCCGGTCGCGATCAACCCGGCCAACAGATCGGAGCCGATGAGCCCGGCCAGCGGCGCCACCAGGTCGATCCGCGCCGCGGCATTGATACCCCCAGGCCAGCGCCCAGGCCGCGGGGTCCGCCGGGCGACAGGTGATCGGCTGCGACCCATCAGTGCGAACACCGCGTCGTAGCCGTAGTGGCGCAGCGCCGCCAGTTGGCAACGGGCGAGCAGCGCCCCATCGCGCACGTAGTCCCCGACGCCAACCCCCGCGAGTACCGCGGCGTGACCAAATACCTGGGCCACCACCGGAACCCGGTCCGGGGTGCCGAAGGCGGCGGCGGCAGCGATGCGCTCAAGGCTGTTCATGGTCGGCCTCGGTCAGCGACCGACGCCATCGCCGGGTGCCGCCGCCCGCAGATAATGCAAGCCGTCGAAGGCGGTCTGGGCGACGAAATCGACGTTCAGGTTGGCGGCGGACGCCTGCTTCAGCGTCGCAATGACGCGTAGATTGAACGCCCGTTGAGCGGCTGTACGGGGCGGACATTGTTGACCCCGGCGGCGGCGGTGAGGCGGCGAATCCGCTCCGGGTCGAGACCTACCGGCTGGGCGATGATGTACCAGGCTGCCGGCTCGCTGCACGGGGGATTCGCCAGCGACCCCGTGTAGGTGTAGTAGCCTTGATCGGCTGGGAGCAGCAACAGGGGATTGATGCCCACCTGGCGATAGCTCAGGCGCTCCCCGGCGTGCAGCGGCAGGCGCTCGACGATGCGCGCCAGAGTCTGATTGCTGTGGCGGCCGGGTTGAATCTGCACCGCCACGATCGCGAAGCGGCCGGTGCTTGATCGATGGACCAGATGGACCTCCGCCGCCGCCGCCACGCCGTTGATCAGGGTCTCCCCCGGGCTGTGGAAGTGAAAGGAGGTCAGGTCGAAGGACTCCCCGCGCAACTCCAGTGTGCTCCCCGCGGAGCTGAGGACATGGACCCCGCGGCCGTCGTTGACCGCTTCCAGGGTTTGCGTGCGGTACCGGAAATGCAGCGGCTCGTAGGGGATCCGCTGGACGGTGCGGATATCGATCGGCGACTGCGACTGACCCTCGCGGCAGGTCGCAAAGGCGGGCGACAGGTCCGCCCAATGGTCAGGCCCGGTCTCACCCGCGTACGACCAGGCGTCCGGCGGGGGCGTGGACGGGTCACGGGCAAACAGGATCCCACCGCAGCACAGCGGCAGGACCGCGGCCATGACCAGCAGGCCGCGCCGGGTACGGGCGCCTGGCCGAGGAGGATGACGCTGTGTTGTCATGTCAGTCACGCCGCCGCGTCAGGCCGGCGACGGGCACAACCTGCACCGCTTGGGGCTCATCCGCATAATAGGGCCGCTCGCCGCTGCGCCCCTGGGCATCCGCCAGTTCCTTCTCCCGCGCGGCAATCAGCATCAGGCACTGACGCATGTCCTCAATGGTCGCCTCACTGAGCGGATGACGCATCCCGGGCGGCGGGGTCACGTCTCTGATAATCCCCGTCAGGGTCTTGCGCATGGCGATCAGGATGTGCTGCTCCGCAGTGAGGGCCGGCGTGCCGGGCGGGATTGTTTCAGTCATGTCGGTTCTTTGCGGATCCAGTGGGTTGAGTGCACGAAGCCGGTCCACCACGCGGCGGACGACCGTGGTCTGACGATGCGCGTATCCATCGGTTGCCGAGCCTCATGCCGGTTCTTGACCGGACAGCAGGGCGGCTAACTCAGCGGCAGCGCGGAATTCAGTGGACTGCGCTAGCGCTTTTTCCAGCCTACGGCCGGAACGATGATCAAGGCCGTATAGCCGTCGGACGTGATAACCGGACGTAGGGGCGGGTTTTAAACCCGCCCCTACACGAGCGTCTGTCCGGATATCAAGTACGAAGGCTATAAAACCATACTAACCGGCCATCAACTTACCAATTCTCTTCTTTACTTTATCGAATCTCGTTTTTGCGTCTTCGACGTTCTTTTCTGCCTCACGAAACTCTGAGCAAGCGATTTCCAAATCACTGCCGGCCAGCCAAGTCCGCACTACTTCAAGTTCCGCTAAGTTCTTGCTAACAACAGCACTAGCATCACCTGTGATAATCGCCAATCTATGTTTGCAGTGTAGCCCTCTTTCTCCAGCCGGACAGGTGCAAGACACACTTAACCCGTCACTCTTTTTAGCAAAAGTAACCTCGTATGGGTTTGTAGCAGAACCCGCGACCAAAAATGAAATTTCCACAACTCACCCTGTGTATCAAAGTCTCACCATGAAGTCTAGCCTAGAAAAAGCAGTTTTCACACAAAGACACTAAGATCACAAAGATATCGAAAGCGATAGGTTGATCTAGCAGGTCGCCCCCGCGGTGATCGGCCCGACGTTTTCAGTGATCGATTCTTCTTAGTGTTCTTTATGTGAGCAATTGCCGAATTTCGGGTATCTCGGTAAACTTTATGTTTTGAAGTACTTAGGATTTGCTACCTACAAGCTCAGCTAACTGTTCCTCGGTAATAACCATGACTCCAAATTCCTGCGCTTTCCGAAGCTTAGAGCCGGCATCCTTGCCGACGAGCAGATAGTCGGTGTTCTTGGAAACGCTGCTGGTCACCTTAGCGCCAAGAGATTCCAGATCAGCTTTGACCTCGTCCCGATGCCGACTTAGCGTACCAGTAATTACAAATGTTTTGCCAGCTAAGTGTTTCACATGAGCACTAGACGATGAGGGTTCAGCTACAGGCCATTGAATCCCTGCACGGATCAGTTTTTTGATCATCTCTTTATTGTTAGATTTTCCAAAAAACTCTACTATATTACTTGCAATTTTTTCGTCAATTCCGGTTATTCGAGATGGGTTATGATTTATTAGCTCATCTAACTCAGCTCGGGTCAGCGCGTCGAAGGTTGTAAAGCGATCCGCTACGACTTTCACAACATTAGCGGGTAGTCGAGTTTTGAGCCCCGGTAAAGTCTGAGAGGAAAGCCATTTAGCGAGTGAAATACCGGGCAGAGGACCTTGGCCGGACCGAACGAGCGCTTGAATCGCATTCGCCCTCTTCCTACCAATACCGTCGAGCCCCCTCGGGACAAAATACTCTTGTGTGGCGGCGCAAAGGGGATCTAGATCGCGGAAGTGCTTCGCTAGGTCTTGCGCTGTTGCCTCGCCAACCTCTGGAATCCCAAGCGAAAAAATAAATCGGTCTAGAGTCGTCGTCTTACTACGTTCGATTGCATCCAATATGTTTCTAGCAGACTTATCCCCTTGGAGATCAAGCGATACCAGTTGCTCGCCAGTTAAATCATACAAATCTGCTGGAGAATTCACCAGCCCCTTGTCTACCAATTGGCTTATCAGTTCGTCACCAACGCCCTCTATATCCATAGCGCGCCGAGAAGCGAAATGACGAATCGCCTCCTTGCGTTGGGCCGGGCACTTCAGTCCAGCCGTGCAACGGACTACCGCCTCTCCCTCTAACCGACTCACTTCCGAACCACACGCAGGACACTGAGCAGGCAGTACCACCGGGCGGGCATCAGCCGGCCGAAGCGCGGTCTCGACGCGCACAATCTCCGGTATTACGTCTCCAGCACGCCGCACATAAACACTATCTCCGATGTGTACATCCTTCTCCTTTACTTGGCCCATGTTGTGTAGCGTAGCGTTGGAAACCGTCACTTTGCCCACTTCGACAGGTCGAAGGCGTGCCACTGGAGTTAAGACTCCGGTTCTACCCACTTGGAACTCAACGTCTTCTACTACCGTAAGCTCCTCGTCAGGTGGGAATTTGCGGGCTATCGCCCAAGTGGGATGGTGATTTGTATCCTCCAGGTCTGCACGATCAGCAAGTCGATCAACTTTAAAAACAACACCGTCAATGTCGTAACCCAGGGTCTCGCGACGCCTAGCGAATTCTTCGTAATAGTCGCGACACCCTTGAAGTCCGTGCACTTTCTGTAATTCGCTAGAGATTGGAACACCTAAACTCGCAATGCGTTTGAGCATATCGAACTGAGACGCGGGCCGCTCACCGGAAAACTCTCCCCAGCCGTAACAACAGAAAGTCAAGGGGCGCTTAGCAGTGACACGGGGATCAAGCTGGCGCAAGCTACCAGCCGCGGTGTTCCGAGCGTTCTTATAGTCCCTGTCTCCGCTCAAGCGCGCATCAGTCTTTACTTGCTCTAAGCCTGTGGTGGTCAGATACACTTCGCCACGAACTTCCAAAATTTCGGGCAGGTCTGTTCCAAGCAGCTTCAAGGGGACACTCTTGATAGTACGCACATTGTGGGTAACGTCTTCCCCGACATTCCCGTTGCCTCGGGTAGCGGCCTGTACCAAGACGCCATCGACATACCGGATGCTGACGGCTAACCCATCAAGCTTTGGTTCGGCCGTGTAAAGAACATCGTCACTGTTCTCAAGATCCTGAACAACTTTGCGATGGAACTCAGCTAACTTCTCATCATCCATGGCGTTGTCCAGCGAGATCATCGGCAGGCGATGGCGGACCTGGCTGAATTCAGGCCGCGGGGCGTCGCCGACGCGCTGGGTGGGGGAATCCGGCGTCACCAGTTCCGGGTGGCGGGACTCCAGATCCTTGAGTTGGTTAAACAGCAGATCGTACTCGATATCCGGGATCTCCGGATCGTCGAGGACATAATAGCGATGGTTGTGGTAGCCGATCAGCGTGCGCAGTTGCTCGGCACGCTGCCGGTCCGCGGCCGTGGGCGGTGTCGGGACAGGACTGCCCTGGGTCACCGCCGCACCGCTCTCAAGAAGCGCTTCTCGTTGGCGAGGACTGCATCGCGCATGGCTTCTTCCTTGCGCACCGTGAGCGGTCGCCGGATGTCGTCGAATACATCGCCGCCGAGCGTGGTCGCGAGCTTGCGGGCCGTCGCGATCATCTCTTCCAGCACGGTCAGGTCTTCCGGCTGGCCGGTGAGCTGGGCGAACAACATCAACCCGGGGGTGCTGAAGCCCTCCATGTCGTCGAAGGGGAAGGTGCCGGGCTTGACCATGTTGGCCATGCTGAAGTAGATGCGGGTGCCGTCGTCGAACTCGTCCAGACAGTGGAAGATGTCCATATCGCCCGGCCGCAGGCCGCAGGACTCCGCGACCTCGAGCAAGTCCGGGCCGTCGAACTCACCGTAGCGTTTCGCCACACTGAGCTGGATGAGCAGCGGTGCCGGCACTCCGTTCGCGGAGTCGCCATCGGCGCGTGCCCCCGTGGGTGCTTTACCCGACGGTTGTTCGCGGAGCTGGCCGCCACGCCGCGGATGTCGGTCCCCCTCGTCCTGACCCTCGTTCAGATCAGGGTCGTTCAGCCGGCCCAGCTCGGGCTCGCGCTTCGTCCGACCGGCGGCATAGGGCATATCGTCGTCCTCGTAGCCCTCGTCATCCTCCTCCTCGGCGCGGTCACGACCGCGCTCCCAGAGATAGAGGCCGAGGAGCAGGAGAGCGCCCACGACGATCAGGATCAAGCGGATGGTATCGGGGGCCATTCGGGTTCGCGCATCTGGATGGAATTGATCGGTAAAACGCGAGTATAACCCGTGTCACCGATCCTTGTGACCACGGGTACCGCGGCCAAACCGCGACCGGCGTTGGCGACCTGCATCGGTCCGGTCGTAGCGCGCGCTGCACTATACAAGTCAGTGGCTTGGCTCGGGCTGGATGCGTTGTCAGGCGATCTCCGACACATCATGCACCCGCTCGCGCGTCATTTCGCCCGCGAGCCGCGGCGCGCCGACAGTCACATAGCCCGGCCATGCTCCTGTCGGCACTCCTTGACGGCGGACGAAAATCCTTCGAGATCCGGGCGACGATGTTCCGCCAATCGCCTCAGGCTTTGCTTAAGGCACGGCCTTTTGGGGTTTGGCCGACTCCTCGACGATCTTGCTCAGATCGGCCGGGGTCAGCGTGTCGTCGTAAATCCCGGCGCCGACCTGGATATCCGACTTGAACGAGACCGGGGCGCTGTGGACGTAAGAGATCTTACGCGAGGCCTTGGCCTCGCCCGGCTTCGGCCACCAGTACTCGACCCAGCCGCCGTCGGGGTTGGCGGCGGCCTTGCACATGTCCTGAAACAGCGGATGATCCTTGTCGTCACGCATCTGCAGGATCGGCTTGCCCACCAGATCGGGGCGCAGGGGGTGCGCGATCATCACATCGTCGCGGCAGCTATAGACGAACACATAGCTGTCTTTCCATACCCAGCGGGAATCCTTGTTGTTATTGAAATCCGCGAAACCGGCCAAGCCCTTCGCGTTCAGGTACTGGGCGGCCTCGCGGACCTTTGCCACCACCTCCGCAGCGGTCGCCGAGTCGGCGTCGGCAGCCCAGGTCATGGCCGGAGTAGTCCCCAGGGTCAGCACCAGGCCGGCCAGGGCAAATGGGTGTTTTTCCATCGTTGAATCCTCTTGAGTCGATTGTTCTTATGATAGAAAGGCTGAGAGCGACAGCGATGCGACGCTCAGCTCAGCCAGGGCTTGCCGGCGGGCAGGAGTTCGCGCCCGTAAAGCTCGTTCAGGATGATGCGGGCCATCATGTACCAGGCCGACAGCGCACAGACGATTAAGGTGTAGCCGGCAACGACGGTCATTTCCGGATAACCGAAATGCGCCAGGTCCAGCAGGATGAATCCGGCCAGCAGCAAGGTAAAGGTGATGGCCATGGCGCCGTGGATGCGCATCGAGCCGACCCAGAGAATCGCCGTGAACAATGTCCAGGCGACCAGGAACCAGCCGACATCTTGCGTGCTGGCCTTGAAAATGTCGAACTTGTTGGCGATCAGCATCAGGGCCAGGGCGATCCAGAAGGCCCCGTACGAGGTGAAAGCGCAATACCCGAAGTTGTTTCCGGTTTTCTGCTCTTGCACTCCGGCGATGAGTTGCGCCAGACCGCCGAAGATCAGCCCAAGCCACACCACCGGTCCGATGCTGGGCATCCAGCCGACATTGTGGAACTGGAGCACCAGGGTGGTAAGACCGAAGCCGGCGAGGCCGACCACGGCGGGGTTGCCGAGTTTTTGTTCTGCCATTATGTCAATCCCAAACGCGTATTAGAGAGGATAAGTGCCCCCGCGTGACCGCGGGGCGCCTGATCTTAACCTAACTTTGCGAAGCGCGCAGGTGCGACGTGGCGCTGTCGCCGCGGCGGCGTGCCGGCCGTGTCGGATTTTCTCTGGTTGAGCCGCACTTTTCGATCTGCCGGACGCTGGCGATGCGCGAGACGGCCTGATGCCGAGGGTCGGGGCATCAAGAGTGTCTTATATGCTTATTCGCTTATCCAGTAGTTCCGCGAAGAGGCGAAATGACGAGACAAGGGCAAGGAAAATACGCGCACAATCGTTGTCGTTGTCGTTGTCGTTGTCGTAAGCGTAATCGGATAGGCGATTCAAGTTTGGTATGCGCAGCCCGCTGTCTTCCTCGCGGGGGATCGTCAGCTCGATTACGACAACGACAGCGACAAAGGTCGCGATCGATCAGACAACAAAATGATTCGATCGGAGTCCACGGCTTCAGCCTTGGCAGGTATCCCCAGGCCAAGCACCGCGCATCCCTGCGCGGCCGGATCGACCCAAGCCTAAACCCGCAACAATAACCGCGCCGGCTCTTCCAGCGTTTCCTTGATCGTGACCAGGAACTGCACGGCCTCGCGCCCGTCGATGATCCGGTGGTCATAGGTCAGGGCCAGGTACATCATGGGAGCGATGACGATCTGACCGTTCTCGGCGATCGGGCGCTCCTGGGTCTTGTGCATCCCGAGGATGGCGCTCTGCGGCGGATTGAGAATGGGTGTGGACAGCAAGGAGCCGAACACGCCGCCGTTGGTGATGGAGAAGGTGCCGCCGGTCAGGTCTTCGAAGCTCAGGGTACCGTCTTTGGCCTTGCGCCCGAATTCGCTGATGCCCTGCTCGATCTCGGCCATACTGAGCTGGTCGCAATTGCGCAGGATCGGCACCACCAGACCGCGCGCGGAGGAGACGGCAATGCCGAGGTCGAAATAGCCATGGTACAGAATGTCATTGCCGTCGACCGAGGCATTGACGACCGGGAAGCGCTGCAGGGCCTCGACCGCGGCCTTGACGAAGAAGGACATGAAACCCAGACGCACGCCATGGGCTTTTTCGAATTGGTCCTTATAGCGATTGCGCAGTTCGATGACCGCCTTGAGATTGACCTCGTTGAAGGTAGTCAGCATGGCGGCATTCTGCTGAGCCTGGAGCAGGCGCTCCGCGACCCGCGCGCGCAGCCGGGTCATCGGCACGCGCTGCTCGGGACGGCCGGCCTCACCGGTCAACTGCGGGGCGCCGGTGATCGGCACGGTCTCCGGGTCACGCGCGGGCTCGGCCTGGTCGCGTTCATCCAGGTAGGCGACAACGTCGGCCCGCTGGACCCGGCCGTCGCGGCCACTGCCGGCGATCTTGGCGGGATCCAGGCCCAATTCTTTGACCAGACGCCGCGCGCCGGGTGCAACAACCGATTCGGCCTTGCCGGATGGGCTTGCGGCCGGGGCGGTCGGGGCGGCCGGTCGCGGCGCGGGCGGTGCCGCACCTGGCGCGCCGCCGACGATGGTGGCGAGCACGGTGGCGGCAGTGACCACGGCACCAACCGGGGCCAGGATCTCCCCGAGCACGCCGTCCGCCGGCGCCGGGACCTCCAGCACCACTTTGTCGGTCTCTAGGTCGACCAGATTCTCATCCTTCTTGACCGCCTCTCCCGGTGCGCGGTGCCAGGCTGCGACGGTGGCGTCGGCGACTGATTCCGGGAGGGCTGGGACTCTGACTTCGCTACTCAATTCGGAACTCATTGTTCGGGGATCCTGCGATTCATACTCGGGTTGAAGCGGCCGGTCAGGGCCTCGTCGATCAGGCGGTCATGCTGCTCCACGTGGGCGGGACGGTGACCCACGGCAGGCGCGGCGGAGGGTGGGCGGCCGACATAGTGGGGCCGTTTGCCTTCCTGGATCAGGTGGTGGAAACGGTGTTTGATCTGGTCCCAGGCTCCCTGGTTCTGCGCTTCTTCCTGGCACCAGATGACCTCTTCGGTGGCCGCGTAGGGCGCCAGGGCGGCGGCAAAGGCATCCTTGGGGAAGGGATAGAGTTGCTCGATACGGATCAGCGCGCAGTTGGTCAGTCCGCGGGCGCGGCGCGCTTCCAGCAGGTCGTAATACACTTTGCCGCTGCAGAAGATGACGCGCTGCACCCCGGCCGGGTCGATCGGATCCACCTCCGGAATCACGTTCTGGAATTGTCCGGTGGTCAGTTCATCGAGTGCCGAGACCGCCAGGCGATGCCGCAGCAGGCTCTTGGGGGTCATCACGATCAGCGGCGTGCGGTAATCCCGCAGCATCTGTCGGCGCAGCAGGTGGAAAATCTGGGCCGGCGTGGTGGGCACGCAGACCTGGATGTTGTGCTCGGCGCACAGTTGCAGATAGCGTTCCAGTCGGGCGGAGGAGTGTTCCGCCCCCTGGCCTTCCAGCCCGTGCGGCAGCAGCATCACCAGGCCGCAGGCCAGCCCCCATTTGGTGCCGGCGGAGGTGATGAACTGGTCGATGACGACCTGGGCGCCGTTGGCGAAATCGCCGAATTGGGCCTCCCAGAGGGTCAGTCCGTTGGGTTCGGCGGTGGCAAAGCCGTACTCGAAGCCAAGCACCGCCTCCTCGGAAAGGATGGAGTCGATGGCGATGAAGGCCCCCTGGTGCGCACCGATGTGCTGGAGCGGGGTATAGGCATCGCCGGTTCGCTGGTCATGGACCTTGGCATGGCGGTGCACGAAGGTCCCACGCCCGCAGTCCTGACCCGAAAGGCGCACCGGAATGCCGACATCGAGTAAACTGGCATAGGCGAGATTCTCGGCGCAGCCCCAGTTGAGCAGTTGCTCGCCCGCGGCCATCTTGCGCCGCTCCTCCCACACCTTCTCCACTCGCGGGTGGAGTTCGAACCCCTCCGGTATTTGCAGCATCGCCTCGGTCAGGGCACGCAACCGCTCGACGGACACCCCGGTATCGACCGTCTGATCCCACTTCGGGTCCACGCTCTTGGACCAGTCCACCCGATACGCATTGTCGAGTCCGCACAGCACCGGGCGCGCGACCACGACGCCTTGTTCGATCGAGCGGCGGTAGTCATCGACCATGGCCGCGGCCTCCTCCCGGGTACCGATTCCGGCCGCCGCGATCCGCTCGGCGTAGAGCGTCCGCACCGTGGGGCGGGCGGCGATCTTGCGGTACATCATGGGCTGGGTGACAGCCGGCTCGTCGGCCTCGTTATGGCCCAGGCGGCGGTAACACATCAGGTCGATGATCACGTCCTTGTGGAACTGATTGCGGAAATCCAGCGCCATGCGGGTGACGAAGATCACCGCCTCGGGGTCGTCGCCGTTCACATGGAAGACCGGCGCCTGGACCATTTTGGCCACGTCGGTGCAATAGGGGCTGGAACGGGCATCCAGCGGGTGGCTGGTGGTGAAGCCGATCTGGTTGTTGATGACGATGTGCACTGTCCCGCCGGTCGAATAGCTGCGGGTCTGCGACAACTGGAGTGTTTCCATCACGACGCCCTGGCCGGCGAACGCGGCGTCGCCGTGGATCAGCACCGGCAGTACCAGGTCGCCGGTCTTGTCGCGGCGGCGGCGCTGGCGGGCGCGCACCGACCCCTCGATCACCGGGTTGATGATCTCCAGATGCGACGGATTGAACCCCAGGGCCAGGTGGACCACCCCGCCGGGGGTGTCGACGTCGGTTGCGAAGCCCAGGTGATATTTCACATCCCCCGCCATCTTGCGCCAGTCCGAATGCAAGCGGCCCTCGAACTCGTCGAACATCGCCTGGGGCGGCTTGCCGAAGATGTTGGTCAGCACGTTGAGCCGGCCGCGGTGGGCCATGCCGATGACGACCTCCTTCTGACCCTTGCGCCCGGCACGCTGGATCAGCTCGTCCAGGAGCGGGATCAGGGACTCGCCGCCCTCCAGTGAGAAGCGCTTCTGCCCGACGTAGCGCTGGTGCAGATATTTCTCGATGCCCTCGGCGGCGGTCAGCAGGAACAGGATCCAGCGGCGGTCGGCGGTCTCCAGTTCGGGGGTGGCGCGATACCCTTCCAGGCGGTTCTGCACCCAGCGTTTCTCGGTGGTGCTGGTGATGTACATGTACTCGGAGCCCACCGAGCCGCAGTAGATCTGGTTCAACAGCGCCAAGACCTCGCGCAGCTTCATGCGGTCCGGGGCGCAGAGCGAGCCGGTGTGGAAGACCAGATCGAGATCCTCCGGGCCCAGGTTGTGAAAGGCCGGGTCGAGATCCTGGATATGCGGTTTCTCGCGCAGCTTGATCGGGTCGGTGTCCGCCACCTGATGGCCGCGGTAGCGGTACGCGTTGATCAGGCGCAGCACCGCGGTCTGCTTTTGCGCCGCCGCGGGCTCCAGGTTGTCCGCCGCGCGCGCGCGCGGCCGGGCGCGATTTTCTTGGGCCAGACGCAGGAAATTCTCCCGCACCGGGCCATGGGGGATGTCGGGGCGGCCGGTCCCGAGGGTGCCGGGCTCGTTGGCGGCCTGCTGGCGCAAGGCGTCGAACCGGGCGCGCCAGGCGATGGCCACGCTCTCGGGGTCGCTGAGCCAGCGTTCGTACAAGTCTTCGATGAAGGCGGCATTGCCCCCATAGAGGGCGCCGGAACTGCGGAAGAGTTCTAGGATTGCGCTCATACTCGGTGTCGTTCTGCCCCTGGGCTTAGCTGACGTTTAATCTTGATGATCCCATAATGGCCGTTTATAGCACAGCCTGATTGCCGCGGGTTGGTTGCGTGACGTGCCCCGGCACTGGACAATTGACGGCAGTCCCGCACCACCATAGACACCGCGCCGCATACACCGAGAACCATGGCCAATCCGGAATCCGTGATCAGCGACGAGCGCCGCCGCCGCCGTGTCAGCCTGGCGCGGCTGGAGGCCGATATGGCCTATTTTCAGGCGCGGCTGGAGATGATCGGCGACCCCGGGAGTACCAACCAGATGGCCCAGCGCAAGGTCTTCAAGCTGCTGCACAAGACGATCGGGGCTAAAGTCCTGTCGGCCAAACGGGACACGACGGAGCCGCGCTGAATGTGCACCCTGGTGGCCGCGGTCATGAACCGCACCGGCGAGCGCCGGATCAGCGAACGCACGGATGATCTTTCGCCTTCCTGTTAGCATAGGCAGCTTCGTCGTGATTCCAGGACCCCACCATGCCCGAGACCTTGCGTATCGCCACCCGAAAATCCCCCCTGGCCATGTGGCAGGCCGAGCACGTCGCCGCCGCACTGACGGCCCTCCACCCCGGACTGCAGGTCGAGATCCTGGGCATGAGTACCAAAGGCGACCGTATCCTCGACGCACCGCTCGCCAAGGTGGGCGGCAAGGGGCTGTTCGTCAAGGAGTTGGAGCAGGGGATGCTGAGCGGTGAGGCGGATATCGCCGTGCACTCGCTCAAGGATGTCCCGGTGGAGTTCCCCGCCGGGCTGCACCTGGCGGTCATCATGGAACGGGAGGATCCGCGGGACGCTTTCGTCTCGAACCGCTTTGAGTCCCTGGACCAGTTGCCCCAGGGCGCCTGTGTCGGTACCTCCAGCTTGCGTCGCCAGTGCCAACTCGCCGAGCGCCGCCCGGATCTGCGGATCGAGCCCCTGCGCGGCAACGTCAACACCCGGCTCGCCAAGCTCGACGCGGGGGAGTATGACGCCATCATCCTGGCCGCCGCCGGACTCATCCGGCTCGGTTTCGGGTCGCGCATCCGCGGCACTATCGCACCGGCCGACAGCCTGCCGGCGATTGCCCAGGGTGCGATCGGGATCGAGTGCCGGATCGACGACCCGCGCACCAACGCCTTGATCGCTCCATTGCATCATGGGGCGACGGCCCTGCGTATCCGTGCCGAACGGGCGATGAACGCCCGCCTGCACGGCGGCTGCCAGGTACCGATCGCCGGGCACGCGGTGCTGGACGGTGAGCGTCTGGTCCTGCAAGGCCTGGTCGGCACCACGGACGGAACACTGATCCTGCGGGCGCGGGCGGAGGGTCCGAGCGACACCGCCGAGGCGATCGGCGCCCGGGTGGCGGATGAGCTGCTGGCCCAGGGGGCGGGCGAGATCCTGAGCGCACTGCAACTCTCTACCGAGGAGTCATGAGTCCGACCGGCGAACTGGCGGGAATCGGGGTCCTGGTCACCCGCCCTGCCGGACAGGCGCAGGCGTTGTGCGACTTGGTCGCCGCGGCAGGCGGGCGGCCTCTCGTGTTCCCGACGATCGAGATCCTGCCGGTCGCCGACCCGGAGCCCGCGCGCGCCCTGCTGGCCGCGGACTGGAACCTGATGGTCTTCACCAGCCGCAACGCGGTGGAATTCGCGTTGGCGCTGGGGTGCGCCGGGGCTTGGCCGCGTGTCGCCCGGCTCGCCGCGGTGGGACGGGCCACGGCCGTCGCCCTGACGGCGGCCGGGCGGGCGCCCGACCTGGTACCGCCCGAGCGCTACGACAGTGAATCCCTGACCGCGCTGCCCGAGCTGGCGGCAATGGCGGGTCGCCGGGCGCTGATCGTGCGCGGTGAAGGTGGCCGCGCGCTCCTCGGGGACGTGCTGACCGAGCGCGGGGCGCAGGTCGCATTCGCGGAGGTCTACCGGCGGGTACGGCCCACGCGCGATGCGCGGCCGTTGATCGCGTGCTGGCGCGCCGAATTGGGCCTGGTGATTGCCACGAGTGACGAGGTCCTGCTCAATCTGGCCGACATCCTGGGCGCTGCCGGCCGCGAATTACTGCTTGCGACCCCGCTGGTCGTGATCAGCGAGCGCACTGCACGGACGGCGCGGGAACTGGGTTTTCGGACGGTGCGTGTGGCCGAGCGCGCGGACGACCCGGCGATCCTCAAGGCGTTGATCGCGTTGACCAAGGGCACGCCGTGACTGCTGCATGGTCGTGGCTTGGCCGGGCGGGGTAAACGGTCACCGGTGCGAGAATGGTGCCCTCGGCGGGAGTTGAACCCACGACCTATCGCTTAGGAGGCGATTGCTCTATCCAACTGAGCTACGAGGGCAAGCGTGCAGATGATCGACCCAGGCTCCAGGTTGACCACCCGACCTAGTGTAACCGAGCTGCCGCGGCAGGGCACCAGCGGGATGACAAAGGCGCGCAGCCCGTGCCCACGATCGTCCGCGGCCAAGTCTCATGGCGGCGTGGTTGTCGGCTCTTTGCTGCAAACAGGCCTGCCGCCCGCTTATGCTTCTGGTCGTTGAGGATTTACACTTGAAATGCGTAAGGACGATCGTCGGATTCGTCCCAGACCCTCCGGACCCGAGGAACACCATGACAGCCGTCGCGTATCTCAAGCTCTATCTACTGACAGTGCCGGTCTTCTTCGCCGTGGATCTGCTGTGGCTGGGCGTGCTCGCCAGGGATTTTTACCGCGACAGCCTGGGCCACCTGCTAAGCCCAGCCGTGTACTGGCCCGCCGCCATCGTCTTTTATCTGTTGTACATCCTCGGTATCCTCTACTTTGCCGTGGCCCCGGCCCTGGCTCAGGGTTCCCTGTGGCGGGCGATCATCAACGGGCTCTTGTTCGGCTTCTTTACCTACATGACCTACGAGCTGACCAATCTGGCGACCCTACCCGATTGGCCGATGAAGGTCGTCCTGGTCGACACTGCCTGGGGCATGGCGCTGTGTACAAGCGTGGCTGGATTGAGCTACGGTATCGGGCGGTGGCTCCAGAATGCGTGACCCTCAGTATCGAAAACAGCGCGAGGACCGGGGCGGATTCGCCCGGACCAGAGCGCGAAGCAATTGCTCGTCAGACTTGTACACGCGGAGCTAGTGTCATGCCGAATACCCCAGGAACGGGCAACCTCAACGATCCCTTCGCCCCGGACTTGCCGCGCGAACAGCGGCTGCGCGCCCTGGAATCGGTCGACGCCGAAGCAGAATCGGACCAGGCGTACGCGACCCGTCTGCAGGCCCTCGCCGCCGAGTTTGCCGCCCATCGGATACTGATGCGCGATCAGGAGAAGGCGCTGGTTGAGCGCATCGCCGATGTCGATGATGACCGCCGCCTCGCCATCATCCACCTCCAGCGCGCCTGGCAGACTCAACGCGACGAACTGGCCGGCAAGCTGCGTCGCCCGGGTTGGCTTGCCGCAGCGGCCCTGATGCTGGTGCTGGCCCTCGGCGGCGGTTTGATCGCCCTCTATTTCGATGTGAGGGCCTCGCGAGCCACCCTGACGGCAGCCATCGAACGGCTCACGGCGGAACAGCAGCGCCTCGCCGCCGCGTTGGCCGCGCGCGGGCAATCGCTCCATCCCGTGCCGCTCGGGACCAGGACCGGGCCGGAGCCCACTGGAACGGAACCCGCTACCAGCATCGGGATCGCGGTGCCGACGCCATCCGAGAGACCGATCGGTGAGGCGACTGCGACGGAGGCGGATCCAGGTGAGGCGCCCGCGACGACGCCGGACGCCCCGCCGCCTGCTGACCCAGCGCCCGCTCCAATGGTCGGCGCGCAGTCAGAGGACGCCGCCGCGACCGCGACGGAGGCGGATCCGACCCCCTTTGCCATTGCCGCGCCGACGTCGGCGCAGGACCCCGAGCCAGAAGAGACCTTCCGGGTCACCGACCGTCCATTCGCCCTACAACTCGTCGGCTCCCACCAGCGGGAAAGGCTCTTGGAACTGGCGGCTAATCAGGCTTTGCCACAATACGTTTATCTGCACCAGGAGACCCGGCGCGGACGTCCCTGGTTCGTGCTGATCCACAGCCTTTACAGCAACATCGAGGACGCCCAGGCGGCGCTCGCGCGGCTCCCGCCGGGATTGCGCAAGCCGCTACCCTGGGTGCGTGCCTTACCTGCGGAAACCACTCTCGATCGCATCGCCACAGGGAGCTCCGCAGGATGAGCCGATCGGCTCGTAGCGCATCCGCCAGCGGCCGTCGCGCGCCCCCACCGACCGCGGCGACCGCCGGGCGCGACAGTGATGAACGCCTGACTGATCGGCAGCTTTGGTGCCGGACGGAAGCCCGTTTGGGCCGGTAGCGACATGCCGACCGGGCGACTGGCGTCCACCATTGACAGCCGCTTCATTCCAGCGCTGCCATTGGTGCTCGTCACGACTCTCATCATTCTGAATTTTCAAATTTTTTTCGTAGGCTTCATCGCTTCGGACGACGGCATCTACGTGGCTGCCGCGCGTGCCTGGTCGTTTCCGGTCAACGCGTTGCCGACTAACCACTGGGGTTTTCGTTATCCCGCTTTGTGGCCGATTGCCGCGCTTGAACACCTGGTCGTCAGTCCGCCGCCAATCGCCTATGCGCTGTTGCCGCTCGCGTTCTCGATCGCCCTCGGCAGCGCGGTGGTCTGGTTCGTGGGGGCCAACATCGGTGGCCGGGGTGCACTTGCCGCGGCGTTGCTGTTGTCGACCATGCCGCTCGCCGTCGTCCAGTCGAGCATCATCAACGTCGATGTCATCGAAACGCTGTTCCTGTTTCTGTCGCTCGCCTGGTTCGTCTCGGCTGCACGCGCGTCCACGGCACGTCGGGCGGGTTGGCTGTTCTTCAGCGGTCTCGCCTTGGGCGGAGCGTTGCTGACGCGGGAGACGGCCTACGGCTTCCTGATCGTTTATGGGTTGTTGTGGCTCTCCGGCGCCTGGTTCCCACGCAAGTACTATCTTTGGGTCCTGGTCGGCGCGCTGTTGGTGATCGGTGCCGAGATGGGTTATTACGCTGCACACGAAGAGTCTCCGTTGTATCGGTTTTTTACCATCGCCGACTCACACGGCACCCTCCATCTGTCCACTGCCGATTTTTCATCCGGCACGGGCAATGCCAGCGATAACCGGTGGCTGGCCCCGATGGCCGCGCTGCTGCTCAATCAAGAGTTCACGCTGTTGTTCTACGCCGCGCCCCTGGCCCTGCTGGCTCCGCTTTGAGAGCCGCTCCACCGCAACCGACGGGCGCATCTTGCGCGTGTTTCTTTTTGCTGCACTCGTCTATTTCGTCTGGCTTGGCTATGGTGGCGCCATCCGCCCGTTACCGCGCTATTTTCTGTTCCTGGCGGTCGTGGCGGTGATCCCGATTTCGCTCCTGATGCAACGGACACGGTTCCCGGGCAGCGCGATGCTCGCGGTCGCCGGGCTGGTGGCCGCCAATTACCTGGCGCTGACGGTCGAGAACATCCATCCGCGATTCGCGGCAAACCAGGTTGCGTTATTAGCCGATACCGCGGATCAACCTATTGTTACCGATCCTGAAACCGCCTCGCGGGCGCGCCAGATCGCACGCTTCCGGCGCAGCGCGAACCAAGGTCTCATTACCACCCGCGGCGCCGCCGTTCATGGTCGTGTCGATCGCGGGTGACCGCAACCCCGATGCGGTGCCACTCAACCAGGGCACCGCTGGCGGCGTTGCTGTGTCACGACTGGTTCAGGAGATCGAACCCCCTAAGCTGCTTATCGGCCGTCTCCTGGATCTGACCGGCCTGGCGACACTCCTGACACCATCGCAGTATCGATGGCTCGCGGTCAGAAACCCCCCGGTGCTCGTGTTTCAGATCGATGCAAAGCCTTAGTGAACCATCGCCTACCTGGGATCTTGATCCAGGCGTTGCCGGGCCAGGTGACCTATGCGCCTGGCTTCCCGCCGCCCTGCCCGCCGATTGCGACACCCCGTGTCGTCGGGCCGAGGTCTTGAGCATCAGTGAGGGCCTACCAGCGGTCCCTGCAGAATCGTCAGAGTTATCGTCAATGTCCCCGTCACGATCGACTGACGATGGGAGCAGACTCTGACCGTATACCCTCAAGTTGACCCGGCCTGGGTGCGCGTGTTGCCTGGACGCCTGCGAACCAGGCTAAGGGGCCGCAGCACGTTGTTCGCGGTCATTCATAACTCAACTTGGCTGATCTTCGACCGGGGTATCCGACTGATAATGGGGCTGGTGGTCGGCGCTTGGGTTGCCCGCTATCTCGGACCTGAACATTTTGGTGAGCTTGCCTACATCCTTGCTTGGATCGCCTTGCTCCAGGCAGTCGCCGGCCTGGGGATGGACGGGATTGTTGTCCGCGACATTGCCCGCAACCCGGCACACGCCGGACAGCTACTTGGAACCGCTCTTATCCTGCGACTGACCGCCGGCACGCTCTGCTGGATTGCCGCCATCAGCGGCATGGCATTGCTCTATGGTGGAGCCGACCAACGCGTGCTGCTCATCGCCCTTGCGGGCGCCGCACTCATATTCCAGTGCGCTGACACCATCGACCTCTGGTTTCAGAGTCAAAGCCAGAGCCGCCGGACGGTGATCGCAAAACTCATTGCCTATTCCTTGTCCAACGGGATAAAAGTGCTGCTGATCCTGTTGCACGCACCGCTCGTCGCCTTTGCCGCGGTCATGGCGCTGGATGCCCTGGTCGCCGCCGTTGCTTTGATTGTTGCCTACCATCAATTCCCCTGTCGGGGTTCCTGGCAGCCACTCCTGGCGCGCGCACGTGCGCTGACCAAGGAATCCTGGCCCTTTATTATCAGCGGGGTAGCGATCATGATTTATACAAGAATTGATCAAATCATGATTGTGGCCTTGCTTGACAACAAGTCTTTGGGGTATTACGCTGCCGCGATTCCGCTCGGACAGCTACTCAACGTTATCCCATACATACTGGCGATCAGCTTGCAACCCCTTGCAGCGACTCTCGCCCATCAGTGCAGCGCCAAACACGACGAATTTTTCGTTGCCATTTTCCGGCTCTACATGGTGCTCGGACTCATCGCTGCGATTGCGACCTTTGCCGCCTCAGCGTCCATCGTTATCATGCTGTACGGCAGCGCCTATCACGCGACCTCTACGGTATTATCGATTATCGGTTTCGCTTACCTCTTCAGCTTTCTCGGTATCGCACAAGGTCTGTGGGTCACCCAACGGCGTTCGAAAAAAATCGTCATTATCTCAACGTTGAGCGGAGCGTTTCTTGTCGTCATCGGAAACTATCTCCTCATCCCGATATTTAACATTGCCGGCGCTGCGGCGGCCTCAGTGATCGCGCAAGCTGTATCGGTATCAGTGATTCCTCTGATTGTTGAGCGGGACCTCAGGCTATTGTATCGGAAGGCGCTCAAGCCATGAATTGTCCAATCTGCAACACCGGCGTACTGACGGCATCCGCACTGCCCGCCTATCTCCGTTGTACCAATTGCCTGTGCAATATCGCAGGCGATATGAATCCACGGCCACCGGAGCAATACGATGAAGTGGAGTGGTATGGCCCACGATGGGAGTTCGGGCTTGCCGTAAAGCGCCTCGCCGGGATCAACTCGATCGTCGAGTTGGGCTGCGGCGAAGGTTTTTTCGCGGCAGCGATCATCCGACCTGGATTGAAATACATCGGCGTTGATTTCAACACCCGCGCAATCGCGACCGCCAGGCAGCGCATCCCGGAATCCAATGTCTGCTTCACTGCATCGCTGCAAGCAGTCGCTCAACCGGGCGACGCGCTGGTCGCATTTCACGTGCTTGAACATATCCCGAACCTGCGGGAGGCTCTGCTTGAAATCTTGCGGCACAGCAACCCACGTATTATCATCATTTCGGTACCCAGTCCCCACCGAGTGCTCGTGAAATATTCTCTTCGTGAATCCTGGGACCAACCACCGCATCATCTTTATCATTTCACCCAATCCGGACTCGCTATTTTGTTCCGTTCGCTGAATTATTCACTGACCAACACGGAGTTCGAGCCGCTGCGCAACGATGAGGTAAATACGTTACTCGAAAATAAGATACGAATTCCCAAGTATGCCCGCAAGGTCTTGAGCAGCGCTTTTTCTTTAGTCCCCCGATCAATGCGGCCAAAGATCGGCCAGGCGATGATGATGACATTTACGAGGGGCCGATGATAAAGAAGGTCATAATAAACAACTTCAACTACGCGACCTACCTTCCGGAATGCATCGAGTCCGCGCTCAACCAAACGCTCCGCCTGGATCAGCTTATTATTATTGATGACGGATCGACCGATCGCTCGCGCGAGATTATTGCGGGATACGCACTTTCCGATCACCGGATTATTTCGGTTTTTAAGGATAACGGCGGACAACTCTCATGCTTCAATGCGGCCGCCGCCTATATTACGGAAGACGATCTCGTATTTTTTCTGGATGCCGATGATGTCTATCCGCTCGACTATGTCGAAAATATGCTGAAGTCTGCGCCCTACATTGATGTTGCATTCTGCAATGCCGCCGAGTTTTATCAAGGCCGTACCGCGCCTATCAGCACCGCTGTCATCAACAACAAGCAAGCCATTGCGATCCTTCAGTCGTCCCATGTGACGCGCGCAACCCGCTGCTGGATCGGCAGCCCGACGTCAGCGATGGTCATGAGCGGGTCGCGTTACCGGCAAGTGTTTCCCTGTCCGCTGGAGCCTGACTGGATCACCAGAGCTGATGACGTCATCGTTTATACCTCGTCATTGTTCGGAGCAGAGAAGCTCTATATTCAATCCCTGGGGATTGCTTATCGGGTCCACGGTAAGAATCGTTTCTTTGGTTTACCGCAACAAAAGACAGCGCAGATGTCGCGGAACCTGAAAATCGAAAGGTTATTCTGTTGGGCCTGTCAGCAGCGATTCATCCCCGCACGCGCAACCATACTAATTGCGCTCGATGAAGTCACAGCCATCCCTTGCTCGATGCGCAGCCGTTTTTTTGTGCCACACCCGGCCCTCATCGCGCTTCAACCGCTGATCGACTTTTTTCGCATACTTAAGCGGCTTTTGACAATGGCAAGGGCGACTCAATGAGAAGCTCCGTTCTGTTCCTGGTCTTCAATCGACCCGACACAACAGCGTTGGTATTTGACGCGATTCGCGCCGCCCGCCCGCCGCGCTTATACATCGCAGCCGACGGACCCCGCATCGATCGGCATGACGAACCATTTCAATGTGAACAGGTTCGCCGCATTGCAACAGCGATCGAATGGCCCTGTGAATGTCATATGCTGTTTCGCGACCGGAACCTTGGCTGCAAGATCGGTGTATCGGAAGCGATCAACTGGTTTTTTGCGAACGAAGAAGAAGGCATCATCCTCGAAGATGACGTTGTTCCGCTTCCCGGGTTCTTTCCGTATTGTGACGAACTACTCGAGAGATACCGCATGGACCATCGCCTCGCCATGATCAGCGGCACCAATTCCATATCTCACCGCTTTACTTCATCCGCCAGTTATTATTTTTCCCGTCATGTCCAGATCTGGGGTTGGGCAACTTGGCGCCGCGCCTGGGCGCGGTACGATGTTACGATGCAAGCCTGGCCAGCATGGAAGGAGCAGCGCGGGCTTCAGTCTCTTGCCCATGGCAGAGTCTTTGAGTACTATTGGCGCGACCGGTTCGACCGCACGTTCAATGGCGAGATCGACACCTGGGATTATCAATGGACATTCGCGTGCTGGTATCATGACATGCTGGCAGCCGTGCCGGCCTGCAACCAAACACTGAACGTCGGTTTCCGTCAGGATGCCACGCACACGAATACCAATATCCCGCTGTACGTTCAACGGTCTATCCCCCAACCGCTGCGCTTTCCCTTGCTACACCCGACTCATATTGAAGTGACACCGGAAGCGGACTTACTTGTCAATACAGAAGTTTTGGGTTTGACGGTGATATCGGAGGTGCTGCGGCGATTAGGTGAGATCCCTGTTCTCGGCCAGATGGTGCGGCGCCTGAAGTCCGGCTTCTCTTATATCTCGGCACGTACGAAATAATGTCTGAAAGGTGATAAAAGCATTGCAGAGCATTCGGTTGGAGCTTTCTTATTTTTTGCAAAAAGCGAGCCACGATCGGACCGTTGGCCCCGCTTGTATCAAAGAATCGCAGGTCCGCTGATGCCGAGTCGTGCGGCGGTGATCGTGCCGCTCTACAAGGAGAGCATGACCGATGCTGAGGCTTTCTCATTCCACAACACGCTGACCGTTCTGGCGCGGCACGACGTTTACGTGATCAGTCCGCAGCGCTTGACTGACCATCTCGATGCGTTCTTGGCATCCTGGCCTGGTAAAGTCCAGGTCGCGTCTTTCGCGGATTGGTTTTTCGCTGATACTCACAGCTATAGCGCGCTGCTTTCCTCCGCTGCTTTTTACCGGAGATTTGCATGTTATGAATACCTGCTGATCGTTCAGACCGATGCCCTGGTGCTGGATGATTCGCTGGATAACTGGTGCAGCCGGCACTATTCTTATGTCGGCGCACCCTGGTTCAAAGGGTTTGACGAGCTCGAGCAGCCACTGTCATTCCTTGGCGTGGGTAACGGTGGTTTCTCTCTGCGCAAGGTCAGCGACTTTCAAAGGGTGCTGACACTCTCCGGAACGTTTTCCCACTTTGCCGCAGCAGTCATCGCTGGTTCGCGAAAGCCGAGACGCTTGTTTTACTATGCGCGCTTCATGAAACATCGACTCTGCACCGCTTTTTTCTTTCCTGCCGTGTGTTCCTTAATCAACGAGGATAAATTCTGGGGCTTGCTCGTTCCACAATGCTTTTCATTTTTCTCGGTACCCAGCCCGGAGGAAGCCATTGCCTTCTCATTTGAGGTTGCTCCAGCCTATCTTTTCAATCTCAATCGCTGTCGGTTGCCCTTCGGCTGCCACGGTTGGGAAAAGCACGATCCCGAATTCTGGCGCAACATTCTCGCGATTAAGGAGGTCCGGAATGGCCGCTGGCGACGGGACCCCGCAGAGCGCGGAGACGGCGATAGCTCAAATAGAGAGGCCAGTAAATAGCGTAAATAAAACGCATGGCCGCGGTAGTTCTGCGCCGCTGATGGATCTGACGTTCCTCAAGAAAGCGACGTTTGAGGGCCGGCCAGTCGCGACGGGAACTGACGCCGGTGTCGCGCATCATACTGAGGGGTAGTTGAATGCAGTGTACCTGCGCACCGATATCGTAAGCACGCAGGAAGAACTCATAATCCATCGTGATGGCGAGCGTGGTGTCAAAGCCGCCCAGCCGGTCGAAGAGGCTGCGGTGACAGAGCGCTCCCTGGTGGTAGATACCCGGCTTGAAGCGCATCCGCCAACTGAAACCTCTGGGACTGAGGCGGGAAAACGCCGCTGCTGAGCCGAAATAGATGTCGAATGCATAGATGTCGGCATGCACGCGGCGCATCGCGTCAAGCGCCTGGGCGAGGGTGTGCTCATTGACCAGATAGTCATCCGAGTGAAGGAAGAGGATGTAATCGCCGTTACAAAAGGCAAGCCCTTTGTTCATGGCATCCGAGATGCCTTGATCGGGCTCAGAGACCCACTTGAAAAGCCTCGGCGCGTAATGGCGGATGATCTCCCGGGTGCCGTCCGTGGATCCACCATCGATGACCACATACTCAACGACCACGTCGGCTTGGGCGAGCACGCTGTCCAGGGTTTTCCTGATTGTTTCTCGGGCGTTCAACGTCACCGTGACGACGCTGATCGTCGGCGTTTCGCGAGGGACCCACGAGGTTCTCATTGCCTGACCACGGGGGCTATCCCGGCAATCAAGCAGTCATAACAGCGCAGCGCCGCGGTATCCCAGGTGATCGGCGGCGGGAATGCGCGCGGCCTGGTCTCCAGGATCGCCAGAATGTGCCGGGCGAGATCGAGAGGGTCACCGACGCGATAAAGGTACTGAGGGAACGCGTCGAGGAATCGTACCGCGCCCCCGATTGCCGGCGTGACGAACGGTACTTGAGAGGCGATGTATTCCATCAATTTTTGCGGGAAGCTGAAGGTCGCGAAGGCGTTGTCGGCATAGACGATGGTTGCGGCATCGCAGGCGCAGATCAACTCGGCGAGCGACCTCTGGGTCACCAGACCCAAGTGACGGACGTGACACCGGGTAGGAGGGATGTGGTGCTGACCGCTACCCGCCATCAAAAACAACACGTCAGGATGTTGTGATGCAATGTAATTGAAGGCATCGAAAAGTACCGCGGTTCCCCGGTGCGTGGTCAGGGAGCCGAAATAGCCGACGATCGGCGTTGCGGCGGAGATACCAAGAGCCGCTCGACAAGCCCCCTTGTTGCGCACATGAAAAACCTCAGGGTCGATACCGTTTGGTACCGTGCAAGTGGCCCCTGCCCCGTACGCTTGGACGAGGTGGTGTCCGAGTGTCTCCTCAAACACGATCGTACGATCGGCATGTCGCACCGCCCAGCCGAGTGCCTGAATCATGAACGGCACGCGGCGGCTTGCATAGGTTTCAAAATTATCGTAGATGTCGCAGACCGATCGCAGTCCGGTCAGGCGAGCGATCAGCACGGCGATGATGCAATAGGGGGTGTCACCAGACCCGATGACGGTCTGGTAGCGGCCGCTGCGTGCGAGCGTGACGAGGTGCCATAAAAAGGCGGCGAATCCAAAGACACCGAATGAAAGGATGGAGAAACGGTCGTTGACGCTGATGCATGTCGTCGGATGCCGACGGTAACTGTAGACCAGCATCTGGATCGTCACGCCGAGTGCGGACAGGCGCTTGGGTATCTCATAATAGCGTCCGAACCGATCGGCCACGAGATCCCGATGCATATACTCCCGTTTGGTGATCCAGAGGACGGACAACGCCGATGGCTCATGCGATGGCTGTTCGCATTGACTGGGGATCATGGCGCACTCGTGCGATCCGGGGAAGCTCACGTCTCGGGATGCGTCATCAGGAAGGTCATGGTGGGATAGACGGGACTGCAGGTCTTGAGGACGAAATCAGGCAGGGTCCGGACCACGTCGGACACTATCCAAGGTTTTTCGATTTGTACCATCAGCCGCAGTGCCGGCGCAGCAACATCCTGCAAGCAAAGACCAGCCAGTCGAATCAACGAGCGAATACGACGCGGTCCCGGGGGCTCGCAGTCATAGCAGGTTCCGCGCCGGCGGGCTCGAAGATAGGGGCTGCGCAGAGAACGTGGCAGCCAACTCAGAAACCAGAGGCCGAAATGCGGCTCGCGCAGTGCCCAGCGATTCGGAACCGCAAGGTAAGCAAGGCCGTCCGGGCGCAAGACGCGCGCGATCTGCGTGAGATGCGCGAGTTGCTCGGTGTGGCCGCCGACATGCTCCAGCACGTGATTGGATACCACGACGTCGAATGACCGGGCAGGAAACGGGAGCTGCACTCCGGTCACCGGGACGAATTGGTATCCATCACACATAACGCGTTGGTCGACGCGGTCCACGGCCGTCACCTGGCCTTGACTCCCGACACGCTCGGCAAGCGCTGTCGTGATAACGCCCGAACCGGCGCCAACTTCAAGCACGGTCAGGCCACGCAATGACCGGTTCATTTCCAATATGCGGACGATCTTCTCAGCCTTGCGACGGCGATGCGCAATATCCAGGTAAGCATGGGTTTGCCGGCCCGGAGCAGCGTTGGTCATGACGGCCGGCACTGCGCGTCTGCCTTGAGCGACGCAAACAGATCGGAAAAAGCCGCGGCGCTGGCGTCACGGGAGAAATTGCGGACGACGTGCGCGCGGGCGCGACTGGTCAGGGCCGGTGCCAGTGCGGAGTCGGACTGCAAGCGGCAGACGGCGTCGGCGATTTGCTCGGGCGAACGCTCATCGACCAACAGCCCCGTCTGCTCATGGATCACCGCGTCCGGAACCCCGCCAAGACGCGTGGCAATGACTGGCACACCCGTGCTCATCGCCTCGATCAGCGTCAACCCCTGGGCCTCCACCCAGCCGTTGGCGGCGCGCCGTGATGGCCCGATGAAGGCGTCGGCAGCCGCGAGATAGGCCGGGACTGCGCCGGAGTCGATCCAGCCGGTGAAGGTCAGACGGTCACGGATGCCGAGTGCGGCGGCACAGTGTTCCAAGTCGACGCGATCCTGGCCGTCGCCGACGATGAGCGCGGTGGTATGGGGTAAGCGATCACGCAGGAGTGCGACGGCCCGCAGCAGATCCTCAACGCCCTTCTCATCGACGAGACGTCCCAAAAACACCAGCAGTGGTCCCTGCCCGCGGCGATGACGCCGGCGGATCTCGACCGCGGCCTGATGCTGCGGCTCATTCAATACATTCGTGGTGACTCCCATCGGGATGCGGTGGGGTCGTTTGAGTGCAGGCACGAGATCCAGTACTGCACGCTCAGTGCAGGAGCTATTGACGGTCACCGCTGACGCGTTCTTGAGCGCGGCGCGCTTGGCCGCGGCCATCCAGCGTCCCGGCAACCCGAAGATATCGCCTCCGTGCACCGTGACGACCCAGGGCGTACGCCTCACCCGCTGTGCCAGCATTGCGGTGAACCCCTGCGGTAAGATCCAATGGGCATGGATGACGTCATAGCGCTGTGCCAGCAAGCGCCTCGCGACGGCGACGGTTTCAGCACCGACGAGGGCCGGGAGCTTGAGTCTGTTCAGCGGATGCTTGCGAAGATTGATCAGCGCACCTCCCTGGTAGCAGACGGTTTGCGCAGACTCGGGTAAGAGATAGCGGAAGCGGATGACCGGCAGACCGCCAAGCAGCTCACGCCGCGCGGCCCCAGGCGCGTGGGGCGCCAGGACATCGACGTCCCACCCGAGTGTCTGAAGGTCCTGGGCGAGATGCAATACGAAGGGCGTCGTACTGTCGCCCTCCCATCGCGGGAAATTCGAGGTGACGCAAAGAACGCGGCCACACTTTATCCCTGGAGTTTGCATCATGCGGCCGCCCGTCACGCGCGTCCGCCACGGGGATCCGGCGCCAGCGGGTGAGCCGTCGCTGATCGCTCCGGCCGCTGGTCGCTCGCACCGGGCGGCGCGAGCGGCGCTGCCGATGGATGGCTCCGGCCATGGCAAGCCTCGGTGCGGCGACCTGCGGCAAGCTCCATCCGCCTGACGCGCTCCAGTGTCATTTCCAGTAATTGCCGGTTGAATCCGATGAGGTCGGCAACCAGACCGATCAGATAGGCGATGAATCCCATCATCAGAAAAACGGCACCGAAGATCAAGGATTGAATATGTCCGTCGCCGACCCCGCTCATGTAGTAATAAAAGAACCGCAGAACCGGGAGCAGTCCGAGCACGGTCAGGAGGGTCCCGATCATGAAAAAGACCCATAACGGCTGGTACATCGCGTACATCCGCACCATGGTCCCCAGGGAACATTGCACGAAGTGTCGAATGTTCTTGAAGAGACGCGAGTCGCGGGTTTTCGGGTTGGTGCGGACCGAAACCGAGGTGACTGCCAGATGGCGCTTACCGGCCTGAATCACCGTCTCGATGGTATAGCTGAAGGACGACACGACGTTGAGGCGGATGGCGGCCTCGCGGGAGAATGCACGAAAACCGCTGACGGTATCGGGGACCCAAATCCCGGCGAGTTTCCGCACCACGCCGCTGCCGAACCACTGAAGGAACTTCTTGGCGGCGGAAAAATGGGCGATCTTGTCGGTCTCGCGGTCGCCGATCACGATATCCGCCTCGCCATCGAGGATTGGCCGCACCAGCTTCGGAATGTCGCGACCATCGTACTGGTTATCGCCGTCGGTGTTGACGATGATATCCGCGCCCAACTCCAGGCAGGCTTCCAGACCATTGCGAAAACTGCGCGCAAGCCCCTGGTTGCGCTTATTCCGCACGATGTGGTGAACGCCGAGCGCCCGCGCGACCGCGAGCGTCTGGTCCGAACTGCCGTCGTCAATGATCAGGATTTCGATGCGGTCGATGCCGGAAATCGCAGCTGGGATCGCCCCGATCGTTTTCGGAAGAGTCAGTTCTTCATTATAGCAAGGAATCTGGACGATCAGCTTCACAGAGTTGCTCCCGCGGAACGGGGTCCGCCGAGATCGGATTATACAGAAGCTTGCCGACAGCGCCCGGCCTGGCGCTCGAGGAGATCGCGCTCGGGGACATCCGACAGCGGCTTGGCGACGCGTCCTGAGCCGGGGTCGTGGGTCCGGGCGGTCCGGCGGAAACCTGACCTGCGCTGCCTAAGTCAAGCGGTTGGAGGCGGCGTACGCAAGTCCGATCGGCCGTGGCGGACCTTCGGACGACGAGCCCAGGCCATCGACCCAATCATTTTGTGCTATTGCCCCCATACCCATGGGCAACGGCCCCCATACCGGCGACAATAGACGGCTGTTTCGCAACTGCCTGGTCCAACACCATGCCACGCCCCCTGAGCCGTGACGACATCCGCCACGCGATCGACCTGAGTTCCTTCAACCGGGGCCTTGCCTACTATCAACAAGGAATGGTGATCGAGCTGGAGGAGGAGCGGCGCGATGACGCCGGGGTCAGCCTGCGGGCACGGGTCCGCGGCAGCGCCGGCCGTATCTACCGGCAGTCTATTTTCATCCCGGCGGACCCCGCCAAGCGTGACATCACCGGCTCCTGCGGTTGCCCGATCGGCTACAACTGTAAGCATGTGGCGGCGGCCTGTCTGGCTTTCGAGGAACGGGAACGCCAATCGCAGCCGAGCGACGGCTCGGCCGGCACCGAATTCATGAAACGCTGGTTGAACCGCGTGGTGCTGGCCGGCCAGGATAAAGCAGCCGACACGGCGGGGGAGCGGCTGGTCTATGTGCTCCAGCAAAATCCGGGCGATGTCCACGCGGCTGCGGCGGAACTGCGGGTCGCCAAGCCCCTGCTGCGCGGCACCGGGCTCTCCAAGGGGCGACAGGTCAATCCGTTCAACCTGCTGCACGGCTACTCCGCACCAACCTATCTGCTCAGCGCGGACCATGACATTCTGGGTATCCTGCGCGCGCTGGCCGGCGGTCAATGGGTCACCAGCGTGCCGCTCGCCGGCCAGACCGGCTATTTGGCACTGTTGCGCATGATCGGGACCGGGCGCTGCTATTGGCAGGGCATCGAGGGGGCGCCCTTGAGTCTGGGTGAGACACGCTCCCTGGATCTCAGTTGGCGGGAAAACAAGGACGGATCACTCGACCTGAAGGTCGAGGTGACCCCGCCGGCCCGCCTGCTGCTGGTCGATCCCCCCATGTACCTGGATCCCGCCAAGCACCAGGCCGGCCCCCTGGAAACCCAGGGGCTGCGCACGGCCCAAGTGCGCGAGCTGCTGGCCGCGCCGCGGCTGCGCGCCAACGAGGCCGAGACGCTGTCACGGACGCTGGTGCTGGAATTCCCTCAGTTACCGCTGCCGGTCCCCCGCCCGGTGCCGGTCAAGGAGGTCACCGCGGCCACCGTCGTGCCCTGGCTGACGCTGCGCTGTGAGTCCTTGGCCGGAACCGACACCCATCTGCTGAGTCTGGATTTCGACTACGACGGTTACCAGGTCCCTGGTCTTCCCGCGCTGCCGTACACCATCCTGCCCGACGGCTCCGGGACGGTGCGGATCCACCGCGACCTGACGGCTGAACAGCGGGCCTTGGACACCCTCGCGGCGCACGGCTTTGTCCCGCTCGCCCTCGCCGGCATCGCCGCGGGCAGCCACCGGGTCGTCCCAGCGACCGCCAATCCGCTGGAACGGGCAGGGCGCTGGTCGGCCCTCCTGCGCGACGGCATTCCCGCGCTGGAAGCGGCCGGCTGGCGAGTGGAACGCGAGGACGCCTTCCGGCTGCAATTCGAGTCCGCGGACTGGGAGCTGGAACTCGAAGACCCGGCGGAAGCGGGCGGCAACGACTGGTTCGGCCTGCGCTTCGACCTGGATCTCGGCGGGCGCCGCTTGCCCCTGCTGCCCATCATCGCGCCCTTGCTGGAGTTGGGGATGGGAAGTGAAGTCCCCGCCATCATTACCCTGCCGCTCGACCCGACGGGCACCGACCCGGACGCCGCGCACCGCTATATCGACCTGCCGGGAGCGCGGCTCTTGCCGTTTATCGAGATCCTGCGCGATCTGTTCGACCGGGCCGCGCCCGGGGCGGACGGCCGGCTGCGGGTGTCGCGCTTCGACGCCGCCGCCCTGGCCGACCTTGAAGCCCAGGGTTATGCGATCCGCGGGGCCGAGCGGCTGCGTGAACTGGCGCGGCGGCTGACGGCCTTCGCCGGGATCGAGCCGGTCGAACCCCCGACCGGGCTCACGGTCGAATTGCGCGGGTATCAACGACGCGGGCTCGATTGGCTCCAGTTCCTGCGCGCCTGGGATCTGGCCGGCATCCTGGCCGACGACATGGGGCTCGGCAAGACCGTTCAGGCCCTCGCCCACCTGCTGCTGGAGAAGGAGTCCGGACGGCTGGAGCGCCCCGCCCTGGTGGTCGCCCCCACCAGCCTGATGGGCAACTGGCGGCGCGAGGCGGCGCGCTTTACTCCGGGGCTGCGCACCCTGGTCCTGCACGGTGCCGACCGTCACGTCCATTTCGACGCCATCCCGGATCACGATCTGATCCTGACCACCTACCCGCTGCTGTCCCGTGACCAGGAGCGGCTCCAGGAGCAGTCATTTCACTCACTGATCCTGGACGAGGCCCAGTCAGTCAAGAATCCTAAGTCGCAGGCCGCGGCCGTGGTCCGGGCACTCAATGCCGATCACCGGTTGTGCCTCACCGGCACCCCGATGGAGAACCATTTAGGCGAACTCTGGACGCAATTCGACTTTCTCATGCCCGGGTTCCTCGGTGACCAGGCCAATTTCAAGCGCCACTGGCGCACGCCGATCGAGCAGCATCGGGATCGGGACCGCCAGGACCGCCTCGCGCGCCGGGTCGCCCCCTTCATGCTGCGCCGCCGCAAGCAGGATGTCGCGGCCGAGTTGCCGCCGAAAACCGAGATCATCAAGAGTGTGACCCTGGGCGAAGCGCAGGCCGCGCTCTATGAGAGCATCCGGCTGTCGATGGAAAAACGGGTGCGCGACGCCATCGCCGCCCAGGGCCTGGCGCGCAGCCACATCACCATCCTTGATGCCTTGCTGAAACTGCGCCAGACCTGCTGCGACCCGCGCCTGCTCAAGCTCCCGGCCGCCGCCCGGGTCAAGGAGTCGGCCAAGCTGGAACTGCTGATGGATCTGGTGCCTGAGCAACTGGATGAGGGCCGGCGTATCCTGCTGTTTTCCCAGTTCACGTCCATGCTCGCACTGATCGAGGCCGAACTGGATCAACGCGGCATCCCCAGCGCCAAGCTCACCGGTCAGACCCGCAAACGCGACGAGGCCATCGACACCTTTCGTTCGGGTGAGGCCAACCTGTTTCTCATCAGCCTCAAGGCCGGCGGGGTCGGCTTGAACCTCACGGAAGCCGATACCGTGATCCTCTACGACCCCTGGTGGAATCCGGCGGTCGAGGCGCAGGCGGCGGATCGCGCCCATCGGATCGGTCAGGACAAGCCGGTGTTCGTCTACAAGTTGGTGACCGAGCAGACGGTCGAGGAGCGCATCCTGACCATGCAGGAGCGCAAGCGGGCGCTGGCCGCCGGGGTCTACCAGGAGAGCGAGGGCGAACAGGAGCCGCGCTTGAGCGGGCACGACTTGCAGGAACTGTTCGCGCCGTTCGGCGAGCGCTGAGCCGATCAGCGGCCCGGTGCAGGGCGCGCTTCGGGAACCACCGCCCTGGTTCGGGCTCAAACTGAATCGCTTGCCCTCGTCGGCCGACTCAATAAGGACTCACAGTGAATACGCTCCCCGCGGTACCTGCCACACTTCCCCCGCGCGTCTGGTATGCCGAAACGCCTGAACGCGTCGCGGCTGATCTAAAGGTTGACATCAGCGTCGGCCTGTCCACTGCCGCCGCCGAAGCTGGACTCGGGGTCCATGGCCCCAACCGCATCAGCGGTCGGCCGCCGCGCCCGGCATGGAAAAAGTTTCTCGACCAGTTCCGCAACGTGCTCGTGCTGGTACTGATCGGCGCCGCGCTGCTGGCGGGCATCGTAGGCGATCTCAAAGATGCGATCGTCATTGGCGTTGTGGTGTTGCTGAACGCCACCCTGGGGTTTTTTCAGGAACACCGCGCCGAGGCGGCCTTGTCCGCCTTGAAAAAGATGCTGGCTCCCATTGCCCGGGTGCGGCGCGACGGGCATCCGGCGGAGATTCCCGCCGAAGCGCTGGTGCCGGGAGACATCCTGCTGCTCGAAGCGGGTGATCGCATCCCGGCCGATGCGCGGGTGCTGCGTGCCCATGCGGCCGAGGTTGCGGAAGCGGCGCTCACGGGCGAATCACAGGCCGTTGCAAAAACCCCCGCGGCGATTCCCGGTACGCCCCCGCTGGCCGAGCAGCACAACATGGTCTTCATGAACACCGTGGTTACCCGCGGCCGCATTGAGGCCATCGTCTGCGCCACCGGGATGCGCACCGAAATGGGCAAGCTCGCGAGCTTGCTGGCCGAGACCCCCGAGTCGGCCACCCCCTTGCAGGTGCAACTGGATGCGCTCGGCACCCGGCTGGCCGCCATCGCCGGGCTGGTCGTGTGTGCGATCTTCGCCATTGGCATCCTGCGCGGCGATGCGCTGATCGACACCGTGCTGACCGCCATCGCTCTGGCCGTGGCGGCGATCCCCGAAGGTCTGCCGGCAGTCGTTACGGTGACGCTGGCGCTGGGCATGCACCGCATGGCCAAGCGCCATGCCATCGTGAAAAAACTCGCGGCGGTAGAAACGCTCGGCTGCACTACGGTGATCTGCTCGGACAAGACCGGGACCCTCACCCTGAATCAGATGACCGCCCGGCGCGCCTGGTTTCACGGCCGTCGCTTTGCCGTCACGGGAGACGGCTACGCGGGTGTCGGCGCTATCCTGCCGGAGGATGACGCGCCGCCGCCGAATTGGCTGCCCTTGCTGACCTGCGCGGCACTGTGCACGGATGCTCGTATCCGCGACGGCGAACTGATTGGCGACCCGACTGAAGGCGCCCTGTTGGCCTTGGCCGCACGGGGCGGCCTGGACGCGCCGACCCTGACCGGGCAGCAGCCGCGGATTGCCGAGATCCCGTTTGACTCCACGCATAAATTCATGGCGACCTTCCATCATGACGGCGCCCTGGTGCGGATGTGGGTCAAGGGCGCGCCTGATGTCTTGCTCGAGCGCGCGCGCGCTCACTTGACGGCTGCCGGCGAAGTCGCGCTCGACACGGCCACACGGGAGGCGTTCGTCGCGCACAATGCGGCCTTCGCGCAGGACGCGCTGCGCGTGCTCATGCTGGCCGGCCGCACCATCCCGGCGGCCGATTTCGACCCGGCGGGCGAGCTGATGGTCTGGGCCGACGGGCTGACACTCCTCGGCCTGGTCGGCATCATCGATCCGCCGCGTCCGGAGGCGCGCGACGCCATCCGCATCTGCCAACAAGCCGGCGTGGCGGTGAAAATGATCACCGGTGATCACCGGGCGACGGCCGCCGCCATCGCCCGTGACCTCGGGTTGACGGGCGAGGTCCGCGAAGGCCGTGACATCGAGGGCCTGACCCAGCCGGCGCTCGCTGCTCTGGTGGAAGGCACCGCGGTGTTCGCGCGGGTTTCGCCCGAGCATAAATTGCATATCGTCGAGGCGCTGAAGGCTCGCGGCCATGTTGTCGCGATGACCGGCGACGGCGTGAATGACGCTCCGGCGCTCAAGACCGCCGACATTGGTGTGGCGATGGGCATCACCGGCACCGAGGTGTCCAAAGAAGCGGCCACACTGGTCCTCACCGACGACAACTTCGCGACCATCGTGGGCGCCGTCAAGGAGGGGCGCACCATCTACGACAACATCGTCAAGTTCGTGCGGTTCCAGTTGTCCACCAATATCGGGGCCATCCTGACCGTCGTCGGTGCGCCGCTCTTCGGGATGCCGACCCCCTTTACCGCGATCCAGATTCTCTGGGTGAACATCATCATGGATGGTCCGCCGGCCATGACGCTGGGCGTGGAACCGCCCCGACCCGGCATCATGGACGCGCCGCCCCGCCCGGCCGACGGCCCCATCCTGACGCGGGATCGCCTGTGGCGTCTTGGTCTGTACGGCCTGACGATGGCGGCCGGAACACTCGCAGCCTATGCCTGGGGCGAGCATCACGGCGGCCACGACTATGCGGTCACGCTGGCCTTCACCACCTTCGTGTTATTTCAGTTCTTCAATATTTTCAACGCGCGTGCCGAGCATGAAAGCGCCTTCAACCGGCACTTCCTGAGCAACGGCAAGCTGTGGTCGGCACTGTTTTGCGTGGTTGCGTTGCAGATCCTGGTGGTGCACTGGGGCCCGGCGCAGGCTATTTTCGACACGGTGGATTTGAGCCTCGTCGACTGGGGACTCGCGACCCTGGTGGCCGCCAGCGTCTTCGTGCTGGAAGAAGTTCGCAAGCTGTTCAGTCGGTGGGGGCGCTGAACCCGTTCTCCGCCAGTCGATAGTGATGCAGAAACCAGGTATGCAACGGGCGTGCGCACGGGGGCGCGGCGGTCTCGCTCAGACCCTGATCGGTGCAGTCGAAGAAGGTGCGCGGGGTGTCGCTGGTGAAGCCCACGACCGTCGGCGGCTGCGGGCGCTGGGTGATGATCCAGAAGGGCTCACGCTGTACGTTCGGCTCGACCCGGGGGGCGATCTGCCCCACCAGATATTCGGACGGGCGCGTGAGCCCCGGCCATTGGCTGGCGGCAAGCTCGGGTTGATAGAAACGCAGCATGGCCGTGAGCTGGTAACGGTCGGCATAGACCGGCCCGGGCAGCCCGGCGGCCACGGCCGCCAACGCATCAAACCCGTGGGTCTCGCGCAGGATGCGGTTCTGGCTGTCCGGCAGCGGCAGGGCGGCGGTGGCGGCGTGATAGACGTAGAGGGTCACCAGCAGCAGGTTGGCCGCGGCAGCGCCCAGGACCCAACGGCGCAGACCGCGCAGCGGCCGCGCCAGCAGTGCCGGGGCCGCGAGCAGGTACATGGCCGGCCAGTTCGCCTCCACCTCGCTGCCGAGGGAGACCAGGGCGAAGAACCCGAGCGGAAACCAGGCGGCGGTCAGCAGCAAAGGCCTGGCATGGGTCGCCGTGACGGGGCTGGGATCGGCGGTCGCAGAGCGGCGAAAGAAGCGGGGGATGGCGGCCAGCAGCGGCAGCGCGATCAGCCCCCAGAGTGCCAGTTGTCCGGCCGCGAATGCACCGAGATTGGCGGCGCGCTCCGCCAGTGTCACCGGCGCCGAGTGCGTGATGGCAGTCGCCGCGGTCCCATTGGCAGGCGTGAGTGCACCGGCATCCAGGGCGAATCCATGGCCGAACTGGAAGCGCAAGGCCAGCCAGTCGTGACCCGCGTTCCACCACAGATTGGGGCTGAACACCAGCACGGCGAGCAGCGCTCCGAGATAGGGCCAGGGCGTGCGCAGGGCACGCGGATCGGTACGCAGGATGGCCCAGAGTAAGATCGGCCCGATCAACAGCATAGTGTACTTGCCGAGCAACCCCAGACCGACGGCGAGGCCGACCGTGAGCCAACGGCGGCGGTCGCAGGCTAAAGCGCGCTCGGCCTCGTGCAGGGCCAGCGCCCAGGCGAGCACGAGCGGGGCATCCGGCGTCGTGAGGATGCCGCCCGCCAGACCGGGCAGGCTGGCGAACAGGAGCACCAGGGCGAGCGTGAGATCGTCGCGACGCAGCAACCCGCTATTGACATAGAACCGGGCCAGCACGATCAGGCTCAAGGTGCCGGCCGCCAATCCCCCAAGCCGCGCGGCCAGGGCGGAACCCGGAACCAACCAGGTGCCGATCCCCAGCACGGCCACCCCGGGCGGATGATCGAAATAACCCCAGGCGAGGGTGCGTGCCCAATCGAAGTAGTAGGCCTCATCCTGGGTCACCGGCAACAGGGCCGCCGCGCCAAGCCGCCAGGCCGTCATCACGAGGATCAGCCCTATGATTAGCGGCCAGGGTGATTGGACGGGTTCAGCGTGGCCGCGTGGGTGTTGCGTGGTCATCCTGAGGACCGGTTCGCTAACAATTTAGATCAAGGCTCGATCACCAGCACCTCGACCCGGCGGTTCTTGAGCCGGCCGGTCGGGGTCGCGTTGTCACCCACTGGCCGCGTCTCGCCCAGCCCCTCGGCCGTCAGCCGCTCCGGCGCCACCCCACGCTCTATCAGTCCCTGCCTGACCGCCTCCGCCCGCGCCTTGGACAGCGCCAGGTTGATCGACTCGGAACCCGAGGAATCCGTATGCCCATTGATGATCGCCGTCAACTGGGGGTATTGCTGAAGCAGTGCAGCGATCTGATCCAGGCTGGGGATGGCACCTTTGGGAAGCGTCGAAGCCCCGCTGGCGAAATGCAATTCCTGTTCCGCAAGGCTGATCAGCATGCCGCGCTCGGTCTTCTGGGCATGCAGCTCGGCATAGCGCTCGAACAGGCCGCGGGTGTGGGTCAGCGCCTGATCCTTGGCTTGCAACTGGGCGGCCTGTGCCTCCTCGAACTCTTTGCGCAATGCCGTCAGGGACTGCTCGGCGCGGGTGCGCTCAGTCTTCAGATCCTCTTCCAGGGCAAGTTTCTCCTGCGCCGCCGCACTGACTTGCGTACGCACCTCCTCCAGGGTGCGGTTCACCTCGGCAAGCTCGGCGACGCCCTGCGCATGCGTCTGTTCGAGCGCCGCGCGGGTGCCGCGTTCGCTCTGCAATTCCTCGGTGAGGGCAAAGACCTTGCCGCGCAACTCGCTCGCCGCCTCCTCGTGTGACGCCTTGGTCGTCGTCAGCGTCTGGGCGTGCTCCGCGGCGCGACCCTCGGCGGCCGCCAGCCGCGCGGTGAGATCCTCGACGTTGCGCTCGGCGTTGGCCAATTGGTCGGCCAGTGCCGTGCGCGCTGCCGCGGCCTCTTGCCCGGTCTGCTCCAGGGTAGCGCGTAGTTCGGTCACCTGTTGCTCCAGCCCGGCGATCAGGGCGGCGCGGTCGGGGTCGCTGCCCTCGAGTGCCGAGCGGTAGAACCGCACGCGTTCATTGACCTTGGACTCCAGTGCGGTGCATTGCGCGGTGTTTTTCGCTTCAGCCGCGGCACCCGTCTGGCGCAGCCGCGTGACCTCGGCCTCCAATTCCTTGACGCGCGCCTTGGCCGCCTGGTCTTCGCTTTCCAGAGAGGCCCAGGCTGCATGGGCCGCATCCAGCTTGTTGACCACCGCCTTGCTGGCCTGGGTGTATTGGACGCTGAGATCCCGAATCTGATCGTTCAGTTCCTGCTCACGGGCGGCTGCCTGCGCAATCTCCTGTCGATGCCGCTCGACCTGGGCGGTGACCGTCTCGTGCTGTCCTACCAGTGCCTGGTGCTCACCCTGGACTGCCTCGAGACGGGTCTTGAGGTCATCGTTCTGCGCCTTCAGCGTCTGTTCAGTCACCGCGGCGGCCTGGAGTTGCTGCTCCGCGGCGGACTGGCGCTGCGCCGCTTGGGCGAGCGCCGCGCGCTGTGCGGCGATGTTCTGGCGCAACCCGCCGGTGTACCAGTGGTAGAGCCCGTAGACTCCGATCAGGGCCGCGAGCAAAACCCAGGTCAACAGCTTGTAGAGCGAGGAACGGGACTCGGACATCAGGGACTCCGGGAGGTGATGGGGTCAGGCTGCTTCTCAGCGGTGCGGCGCACAGGATACCTGAACCAGGGCCGGGATCGGCAGCGGGATCACGGCCGCGGCGCTCAGGTCGTCAGGACTTTGATGAACACCTGAGAGTTACGCCGCAGGTTATAGAGCGCCTGTTTTTCAGTCGGCAGAGTCTCCAGGGGCGCCGGGACGAAGCCGCGTTCCTGGAACCAATGCGCCGTCTGGGTGGTGAGGACGAACAGCCGGGTGAACCCGCGGGTCCGGGCGATGGCCTCCATGTGTTCCAGCAGTTTGTCGCCGCGTCCGTGGTTGCGGTAGTCCTGATGGACGGCGACGCTGGCGAGTTCGGCTATGCGTTGTGCCGGATAGGGGTGCAGCGCCGCGCAGGCAATGACCAGACCGTCGCGCTCCATCAGGTAGAACCGGTCGATCTCGGTTTCCAGCCGCTCCCGCGAGCGGGGGACCAGCACGCCGCGCTCCTCCAACGGCCGCAAGAGTTCGAGGACGCCGGTCACATCCTCGCTGCGCGCGGGCCGCAGTCCCTCGTAAGGTTGTCCGGTGATCAGGGTCCCGCTGCCGTCGCGGGTATAGAGCTCGCGCAGCAGGGCATCGTCGCGGCGCCGGTCGATCAGGTGCGCGCGGGTGACCCCATGGATGCAGGCATCCGCCGCGGCACGCAACGCCTGGGCTAAGTCCTCGTGCAGTTCGGGGGCCGCGGCGAGCAAGGTTTCCACTTCGCCGCTCAGGACGTTGGAGAGGAGGGCGCCGGTGGCGTCACACACCCCCGGTTCTTCGATCAAAAAAATCAGCTTATCGGCCTTCAGCGCGATCGCGGCCGAGCGTGCGACGTCGGCGGCACTGAGGTTGAAGACCTCGCCGGTCGGCGAGTAGCCCAGCGGCGGCATCAGCACCACCGCCCCGGCATCCAGCCGCTGGATCAGTGACTGGCGGTCCACTCGTCGCACCACACCGGTGTGTTCGTAGTCGATGCCATCCAGGACGCCGATCGGTTTGGCGGTCACGAAGTTGCCGGAGGCCACCGGGATGCGCACCCCGGCCATGGGTGAGTTGGCGAGCCCCATGGAAAGCAAGGCCTCGACCTCCACCCGCGCCACCCCGGCCGCTTCCTTGACGCAGGCCAGCGCGGTATCGTCGGTGATGCGCAGTCCGTTGACATAGCGCAATTCAATCTGCTGCTCCCGCAGCCGTTCCTCGATCTGCGGACGCGCACCATGGACCAGCACCAGGCGCACGCCCAATCCGTGGAGCAACGCGATGTCATGGACCAGGTCAGGGAAGCGCGGGTCGGCGACGGCCTCCCCGCCGAAGGCGATCACGAAGGTCCGCCCACGGTGGGCGTGGATGTAGGGCGTGGCCTGGCGCACCCAGGCGACGAACGGGTCGCGTTCGGGGGGTGGCCCGTCGGCCGTGGCAGGTGGCGCGGTCGCGCGCCGCCGGGTGCGATCGGTCACGATGGCTCCTTACTCGATGCCGAGTTTGGCGAGGCGGTAGCGCAGTGAGCGCAGCGTCATGCCGAGCTTCTTGGCGGCGGCGGTGCGGTTCCAGCGTGTCTCCTCGAGTGCCTTGAGGATCGCCTGGCGCTCGATCTCGCCCAGGTAATTCTCGAGGGGGACCGCGGAGTCCGGACCCGTGCCCCCCGCGGCTGCCGCCTCGGTCTGTGGCAGATAGAGGTCATGAGCGCCAATGATGGCGCCGTCGCAGAGCGCCGTGGCACGTTCCAGCACATTCTCCAGTTCGCGCACATTCCCCGGGAAGGGGTGCCGCGCGAGTGCCTCCAGCGCCTCGTCCGCGAGCTTCATCGGGCTCCGCTCGGCATGTGCCCGGGCGATCCGGTCGAAGATGCGCGCGGCCAGCAGCGGGATATCCTGAGGGTGCTCACGCAACGACGGCATCCGCAACTCGATGACGTTGATACGGTAGAACAGGTCCTGGCGGAACCGCCCATGCTCCACCTCCTCAGTGAGGTCACGATGGCTGGCGCTGATGATCCGCGCGTCCACCGCCACCTCCTGTTGGGCGCCGACTGGTCTGACGCGCTTTTCCTGGATCGCCCGTAACAACTTGACTTGCGCGGGCAGCGGCAGGTCGGCGACTTCATCAAGGAACAGGGTGCCGCCCTCGGCCGCCTGGAACAGGCCCTCCTTGTCCGCCACGGCGCCGGTGAAACTGCCCTTCTTATGGCCGAACAGCTCACTCTCCACCAGTTCCTGAGGAATCGCACCGCAGTTGACCGCGACAAAATCCCCCTCGCAGCGCGGCCCCTGGGCATGAATCAGCCGGGCCGCCAACTCCTTGCCGGTGCCGCTTTCACCGGTGATGAACACCGGCGCCTGGTTGCGGGCGAGCTTGGCGATCAGTCGACGGATTTCCTCGATCTTCGTCGAGTCCCCGAGCAGGCGCCCCCCGGCGGTGTTCAGTTCACCAGCAGTTCCGCCCTGAGTGCGCAGCTTCAGCGCCGAGCCGACCAGGCGGCGTAACAGCTCGAGATCGACCGGCTTGGGCACGAAGTCGAAGGCTCCGGCCTTCATCGCGGCCACCGCGGACTCCATATTCCCATGCGCGGTGATCATGGCGACCGGCAGGTCCGGGCAGTGCTCGGCGATGTAGCGGACCAAATCGATTCCGCTCCCGTCAGGCAGGTTCATGTCCGTGAGGCACAGGTCGAAACGCCCCGTGTCGAGGTGGCGCCTGGCCTCGCCGACGGTCATCGCGGTGGTCGCGTGCACATCCATGCGCCCGAGCGTGATCTTGAGCAGATCGAGAATATCGGCTTCGTCATCGACGACGAGTGCGTGCGCCTTGTTCATACCGGCTCGCTTCCAGTTCTGGTGTGGTTCTGATCATCCGCCGATCGACCCGCGAGGCGTCGCTGCGGCCGGTAGCGGGCCGGGCCGCGGGTGCGCAGACCCTGACCGTGCATGGTACACCACCGCGCCGAGCGCATCACCGCGTCCCGGCCGGAACAGCAATTCTAAATTCGGGCGGCATCGCGCGATCCCTGGTGGATGCGGCGCGCGCGACCGAGGTGCCGGATCCCTGACACCGAGCGGCGCGCCTTATCCACCCTACAGCGGAGCCGGTTTTGTAGGGTGGATAAGCGCAGC
>NZ_CAIZIZ010000367.1 GCF_903933125.1 uncultured Lamprocystis sp.
TTCCCGCCCAGACTGGGAGCGCGTGCTCGCGCAGTTGGCCGCGACCGCCTGAGCGGCCTCGCGCGGCGCTCCGCGCCGCCGCGCCAGGGCCGCCCGCGGGCCTGACGGATTGGTTCCATGGTCCCCCCAGGGTCCGCCGTGCGGACCCGCGCCCCGCGATTGCCGGTCGCGGCTGGCACGATGATCGAGATCGCCTAAAATGGCCAAAGTCGAGTCTACATCGTGACGCCCAATAAGGCCCGGTTCGATGCGCTGAAGGGCGAGGTTCAATCGTTGCTCGGCCCCATGCTGGTCCCGGAGGAGGAGAAGCGTCCGCTCGCCGATGGCTTCCCGGCCAACCTCGCCTATTACAAGCTGGCGTTTCTCGACAAGGATCAGGTGGCGCTCAAGCGGGCATTCAACGAGATCCTGCCGCTCTTGTGGCTCAAATCCGGGGCCATGGGGCCGCCGCCGATGCCGGTACCGCCGGGGAGCCCAACTCCTGCTTTCATGGCACCGCCCGACAATCCGTTCGCGGTGCTGCTGGACGAGGACAGGCCGAGAGATCTGCTGGCGGTGCTGGCGGGTCGCCACGGGCTGCGCTGCATTTTCATCGTGACCGATTCGCAAGATGCCTTCAGGGATCTGTCGGCGCAGTTTAGCGACGCGCTCGGCGCCGGAAGCCCGGCGCTCGCGACGGTGCAGCTCTACCGCGACTATCTGGATAACTTCCGTATCAATGCGGAGTCGGCCGGCGCACGGGCGGCGGTCGGGGAGACCGGTCAATGAAGATCGAGCTGTTCGACTTTCAGGAGCAGGCGGCGGCGCGTCTGCGTCATCATGTCCGGGTCCTGCGCGACCATGCGACCAGCGAACACCCGAAGGCGATCTCCTTTTCCGCGCCGACCGGCAGCGGTAAGACGGTGATGATGGCGGCGCTGTTCGAGGACATCCTGTTCGGGGCGGCGGACCTGCCGCCACAGCCGGACGCGGTCATCCTCTGGCTGTCGGATATGCCGGAGCTAAACGAGCAGACGCGGCGGCGGATCATGCAGGTGTCGGATCGCATTCATGCGAATCGACTGCTGACCATCGATGCCGGTTTTGATCGGGAATGCCTGGAGCCGGGCACGATCCATTTCCTCAATACCGGCAAGCTGGGCAAAGACAAGCTCTTGACCCTCGGCGGAGTCGATAAGCGGACGCATTCGATCTGGGAGACGCTGACCAACACCGCCATGGCAATCTCGGGCCGCTTCTACCTGGTTATCGACGAGGCGCACCGCGGCATGACCGACGGCAAGCTGGCCAAGGAGGCGCGGACCCTGGTCCAGCGGTTTCTGCTGGGCCACGCGCCCGACGGTCTGGTGCCGATGCCGTTGGTGATCGGCGTGTCGGCGACTCCGAAGCGGTTCACCGACTTGTTGGACAAGGCTCCGCATGGGCTGGAGAAGGTCCATGTGCCGGTGGACCGGGTGCGCGAGTCGGGCCTGTTGAAAGAGCGGGTGCCGATCCATCATCCCGAGGTCGTCGGGCAGGCGGAGATGACCTTGCTCGCGGAGGCGGCGCGACGCTGGCAGACGATGACCGCGGCCTGGCAAGCCTACTGCCAGGCCGAGGGCGAGGCGCAGGTGTGGCCCATCCTGGTGGTGCAGGTCGAGAACGGCAACGAGCGGCAGGTGTCGCGCACCGATCTGGCCGCCGTGCTCGACACCATTGAGCAGGCCATCGGCCGGAGCCTGCACGAGTGCGAGGCGGTGCACGCGCTGCACGACCGCGGGGATATGGATATCGGCGGGCGGCGTGTGCGCAGCGTCGAGGCATCGCGCATCGACGACGATAAGAGCATCGGGGTGGTGCTGTTCAAGACCAGCCTGTCCACCGGCTGGGATTGTCCGCGGGCGGAGGTCATGATGTCCTTCCGCCGCGCCGAGGACCATACCTATATCGCGCAACTCCTGGGCCGGATGGTGCGCACACCGCTGGCGCGGCGCATCGAGCGGGACGCGACGCTGAACGACGTGCATCTGTTCCTGCCGCATTTCGATGCCGAGGCGGTCGAGGCCGTCGCGGAGGATCTGAAGAACGTCGAAAACGCCCCGCCCGCGGAGACCGGATCGGCAAACGATCTGGTGACGCTGGAGCGGCGCGCGGACGCCGCCGCCATCTTCGCGGCCATGAGCGGGCTCGTCACCTATCGGGTCAACGCGGCCCGCGCGCAGAGCCATCTGCGGCGACTCGCGGGTCTCGCGCGCGGGCTCAACCGCACCGAGATCGACTCGGATGCGCCGGGGCAGGTCCGCGGCCAAGTGCTGGACTGGCTCGATACGGAAGTCAAGGCGCTGAAATCCTTGGTCGATTTCGCGACGCGTGCGGAGCGCATGACAAGCGTCCGGGTCAAGACCATCGCCGGCCGGTTGGGCGGCTTCGACGACGGCCGGGCCTCGGCGCCGATGGGGGACTATGCGGTCGCGGCTTCCGAGACGGACATCGACCGGGTGTTCGAGGCCGCGGGCCAGCGATTGGGCGAGGGCGGCGCGACCGGGCTGCACCTGCTGTATTGGCAAGCGCACGCCGAACGCGAGTCCGTCGATGTGAAGGTTGAATTGATCCTGCTGATGAACGACGCCGCCGCGGTCGCTCGCCTTGAGACGAAGGCGGCGCGTGCATTCAACGCGCTGTACGACACGCACAAGCAGGCCATCGGCAAGCTGAAGGAAAAAGAGCGCCAGCGCATCCAGCGTCTGCGCCGCGCGACCGCGGAGCCGGTCGAGGAGCCGTGGATGCCGCCGGAGCGGATCGACTTTCGGCGCCCGAAGACGGCGCCGCTCTACGAGCGGCATTTGTATCTGGAAGCGGACGGCGGCTTTCGGGCGGAGCTGGAGACCTGGGAGCGCGAGCTGGTCGCCGAGGAGCTACTGAACCCGGTCGTCGTGGGCTGGCTGCGCAACCTGCCGCGCAAGCCGTGGTCGCTGGAGATCCCCTACGAGTCCGGTGGCGCCTTGAAACCGATGTTCCCCGACCTGGTCATCGTCCGCGCGGGTGTCGGCGCGGCGCCGGGCGACTATCGGTTCGACATCCTCGAACCGCATAACCCGAGTCTGGCCGACAACTTCGAGAAGGCGAAGGGGCTGGCCAAGTTCGCCGGCACGCACGGCCATTTGTTCCATCGCATCCAACTGATCCGCAAGAAGCCCTCCGCGGGCAGCGGCACCTTGCTGCGGTTGGATCTGAACAGCGAGGCGGTGCGCCACGCCGTGCTGCTGGTCACCGCGAATCCGCAACTCGACGCCGTGTTCGATGAGTACGCAAAGGGGTAGAGACTCGGCGCGCCGGTTCGAGTCCAGGACGATCTTGCGTCCCAAGTGCGACGGGGCGTCTGCAACCTGCGGCCCGCCGGGCTATGGTCACGGGAGTTGACGTCGATGTGTTCGCGTCTCCGTTGGTGACGATGGCTCGGGCTCGGGCAGGCATGGCCGGAATTGCAAGGTAGCCTGGCAGTCTCTTTGATAGATTGATTTAACGTGACTCACTCGGAGATGACGATGACGAACAGGCGCGAACTGCTGAGCGCTGCCGCACTGGTCCCCCTGGCCCTCGGGCTGAGGTCCGCGATGGCGGCGGAAGGGAAACCGGCACACGAGAAGGCCGGCCATGAGGCGCCCAAGCAGGCGGACTTTCTCTTTGTCCAGAATGCCCAGGGAATCGCTTACGCCGACGGCCGCCTCACCCTCAAGGGTATCAGTCCCGCCACGGTGATGTTCGCCGATCGCCCGGAGCGCCTCGCCACCCATATGTCCACCGCGAAGTTCGTGCCTTTCTGGAGCGAGGGTAAGGACAGTTTCCTGAAGGATCCGCCCAATGCGACCTTGTCCTTCCTTGAAGACGAGGCGCTGGTCGACGCGGTGGTTGTGTTGCACGATCCGGTCCTGGCCGGGAACGACCTGAGTTACAACGTCAAGATTCTGGAGGGCAAGATCCCCGCCAAGGCTGGTGTCTCGGTCCTTTTCATCGACATCATCGGGATGCCCCTGACACCTGTTTCCTATGCCGGCGCGGCCCGCCGTGCTTGGCGGCGATGATGATCCGGCCGTTCGGGGATATCTTGTGCGAGGCAACTATCCAAGCAAGAATGGTTACGCCCGACGACGGTTTCGACCGGCGGATCAATGCGCATATTCAATTGATGTTGCTAATTGATGTCAATCGGCGAGCCGTCGCCGTACCGGTGATCGCCCTGTAGCACAAAGCGCGGGGCTCCTGTAAGATTCAGGTCGAATGGAATTCGCAGACCTCGTGCCGAGCGGCGCTACCGCGACCAGGACGGCCAGGTAAAGCGCCAGATTGAATCCTTATGCCGCAACCGCGGTAGATTTCAACCATCCACTCACTGGTAGAACAGCCACATGAAATCGAAGCACCTGATCGTAACCGCGACCGCTGCACTCGTACTCACCCTGGCCGGCGCTGCCGCCGCCGAATCCGCGGCGCAAAAAGCGGCCGCGGATGCGGTGATGACCGGCGCCGCCGCCGAGCAAGCGGAGGCCGATAAGCTGCAGGGGCAGGCCGACAAGGCGGCCCAGGACGCCGCCGCGGCCAAGGCCAAGGCCAAGGCTGATCCGACCGCGGCCAACGAGCGCGCGGCCAAGATCAAGGCCGAAGAGGCGGTTGATGCCGCCGCGGTCGCCGGCGGGATGGAAGGCAAAGCAGCGGCGGCACAGAAGGCGGCTGAGGACCTGAAGAAGTAGGCGGCTGAGCAGCCCGCGAAGGCGCAACCCCTGGCGTCGATCACCATTTCTATACTTGCTATAGGCATAAATTGCGGTATTAGGGATAGCAGATTTCGTGCGACCTGAGCCAGTTAGACGGGTAATCTAGCCCTACACTCATAAGTTTCAGTAGAGCCATGACATGTACAATTGCGAATTCTCTGCGGAA
>NZ_CAIZIZ010000368.1 GCF_903933125.1 uncultured Lamprocystis sp.
CAGAAGGTGCGGACTTCTTCCTCGGTCTTGACCACTGAATGGATGAAGTTGTCCACCAGGGTGTTGCGCCGATAGCCGTTGTCCTGACCGACGAAGTCGGAGACGCCGAATTCATCGTTGCCGTGAATCAGTTTGACCGGCCGGCCGCGCTTGGCCGCGGCATGGAAGGCGAGGGTGGTCTTGCCGGTGCCCGCGGGGCCGGCGAGATGCACCGGGAAGCCGGCCTCGAGATAGGCGGAGGCCCGCTCGGCCAATGCCTCGACCTGGGGGGTGGCCACGAAGGTGTCGCTCGCCTCGGGCTGTACATTGTCACTGTTCATCGCGGGGACGTCACGGACAGCTTGCAACGCTTCGACGCTCATTCTATGCCTCGCGGAAATCAACTTGGGAGTGAACGGGTCGGTGTCGTTGTGCTCGACCCAATCCGATGAATATTCGACGATTGCGCCTTCGCTCAGCGTGCTGCGCGACGGTCGGTCGCCGACGGGGCGCTAGGGTTACCCGCGCGGCCCAACGCTGCGGTGCCGTTTAGAACCCGACCCGGTGAAACGTGTCGCTCAGGATCAATGCCTGACGGCATCGGAGCGACACGCCAGGGACGCGAGAGGCGCGATCAGGCCGGAGCGGCTGCAGGAGCGGTGAGGCCGATGGCCTCGGCATACTTCAGGTAGGTCTCGACCGACGCGATGACCACACGGGCTTCAACGGCGAGCAGCTCGATACCGACCAGGGAGACCTTCAACCACGCATCGATCACGATGCCCTTGTCGAGGATGCGGTCAACCACTTCGGCCAGGCTGGATGAATCAGTGGAGTTGGCGACTTTTGCCATGTTCGTAGACCTCTGAACGTCGAAAAGTTTGCACGAAACGTGCGCTGTTAGCGACCGTGGCGGATCCGGCGGTACTGCGCGCTTCCATTCGCACCGGACCTTGCCGCTCAAGTCGACCCTGGCCCGCTGGTACTGCTGACGGGTCTCCGGCGCTTTGGTTTGGCATCCTGCCAGTGTGGTCGCTTGTGTCTTATAAAGCATTGATCGTGCCAAGCGCAGCACAAGCTGAATGCGGTCGATGGCATTTAACTAAAACAGAGGCTTGGGTGGCTGTCTCCCGATCCGGGCGGCGGCGCCAGACCGCGTTGGCGGGTCATACCATGGAGTGCTTTCCATAGGCATGGTCGCCGTTCCTGCTTTTTTCCCGAGACTTGGTCTTTGCTCATCGCCGGGCACGATGCTGCGGCTGGCGGTGCGCCGGCGGCGCAGGATGACGCGCTCAAGGCGTGCGTTTTCGAACAGGAAAACCTGCTTGACCTGCTGCGCGTGACAAGGTGATTCGCGGGCCTCGATCAAGATTCCGGCCACTTGGGCTCGCCGGGTGCGTCGTCAGGCCATCCTGGCCTGACACCGTCAGGGCTGGAAGCCCTGACTACGCATACCGCTGGCCGGGATGACGATCAAGGCCGATTCGCGCGGGAGCTTTGGTGGTAGCCTGCCCTGACCAACAGCGCCGGCTGATGCGGGCAAAGAACGCTTGGACTCCAGGCGGGTCCGTGCCGAATCCTTGCCCAGGCGCTCCGCGGTGTCACGCGTCGGCCCGGCGCTGTGCGCCACGCGCTCCGGTGGCCGGAGTGATGAGCCAGTATCCCAGGTCCTTTATTAATAACCAAAGAAATGAAAATGCGAAAAATGCAGTTGGGAAAACTTGAGGTCTTCCGTACGCTGGGCGCGATCGGTGTCCTGTCGATGGGTGTTCAAGGCCATGACGTCTCCGCGGCCGATGCGCCCGCCGCCTGGAGAAAGGTACTGACCTTTGATGTGATGGATCCCGCGCGCGACTTGCAGGCGGATCTTGGCAATGGTCGTGTCCTGGTCGCCGACCATGACGACTCGACCGGCTGGGATATCGGTGTCTATAAGAAGCCGCGCCGTGCGGAATCCCCGAATCTGCTGTATGACGGCAGCAATCAGCATGGCCCTCAGCCGTGGCAGGTCTATGCCTGGACGATGCAGGAGGCGACTTTTCCTGATGTTCGGCTGATCGAGTACGGTTCCCCGCAACGCCGGCTCAAGATCGTTCTGACCGGTTGTGAAGCCCGCGACCTGGATGGCTCGGTCGCTTTTTCCAAGGGTGCTGTTGACGTCTATGCGGCGCCTTAAGCAACCACTCGGTTCCCGCCCATGACCCACACTGCCCAACAGGTCGACGTCGTCATCATCGGGGCTGGACCGGCGGGGCTGTTCGCGGCCCTGACCCTGTCCCCCCACCTCCGGGTCCTGATCATCGACCGCAAAAACCGGCCCGGCGGCGCCGGCGGCGCCACCGACGGCAAGCTCAATCTCTCACCGCACATCGGGCTGGATCTCGCGGAACTGCGGCTCACGGCGGCTGCCGCCCAAGAGCGAATCGAGGTGGTGGATCGGGTGTTCCTGGATCATGGTGCGGACCCGACCCTCTATGGAGTGGACCAGGCCCGCATCCAGTGGTGGCTGGACCGGGTGTCCTGGGTGCGTCGGCGCACCCCCAAGGGCGAATGGGACATCACCCTGGTTCCCGTGCGCCAGCGCCACATGGGCACCGACTTCGCCCATCGGGTAACGGCGGCCCTGGCCGAGACCATCCGCAGTCGCGGCGGCACCCTGCTGCTGGAGACCGAGGTTCTGAGTCTGGAGCCGGCCCCGGACGGGGGTTTCCTGATCGAGACCTCTCGCGGGCGGGTGCGCTCGGAGATTCTGTTGGCCGCCCCTGGGCGCGAAGGCGCCCATTGGTTTCGCGAGAAAGCCAGGGCGCTGGGGGTCGACACCGGCTATGGAGCCATCGACATCGGTTGTCGGGTGGAGGTGGCCGCCGCCGTCTATGACGAGATCACCGCGGTCCTCTACGATCCCAAGTTCGTCTTCATCACCCCCACCCACCAGGATCGTACCCGCACCTTCTGCACCAACCCCGGCGGGCGGGTGCGGGTCGAGGAGCACCGGGAATTCCGCCTGGTCAATGGTGATGCACTGCGGGCCAGTAAGACCGCCAACACCAACTTCGCCCTGCTCAACACGGTCACCATGACCGAGCCCCTCCAGGACACCGCCGCCATGGGCCAGCAGGTGGCGCGCTTCGCCAACTTCTGGGGCGGCGGCAACAGCCTCATCTGCCAGCGTTGGGGCGACCTGATGGCCGGGCGCCGCTCCACGCGGGACGCCTTCGACGCACCCGAACGCGGGTTCGACAAGCTGCTCCCGACCCTGCCGCCCGGCCCCGGCGTGACCCCGGGCGACATCTCCTTCGCCTACCCCGGGCGGATCGTGCGCAATCTCCAGGAGAGCCTGGAACTGCTCGCGCGTGTCATCCCCGGGGTCGCCCATCCTTCGACCGTGATCTATGTGCCGGAGATCAAGTTCTATGATGTCCGCTATCCCACCAGCCAGAACCTGGAGACCAGTGTCCCCGGGCTCTTCGTGGCGGGCGACGGTGCCGGCAAGTCGCGCGGCATCGTGGGCGCCGCGGTGAACGGCCTGATGGCGGCTGAGGGGATTCTGGCCCGTGTCGGCAAGGGCTCCGCTTAAGGTGCAGTCCCGATCACTTCGGACCCGCAAGACAGACCGGAGGCCGAGGCTTCAGCCGACCGGGGCGCTGCCGCCCGCTCAAGCGTTGGTCTCCGGTCGCATCGCCCCAGTCGCCGGAGCGCGAGTCGGCGTGGTACGAAGATCTTCGGAAGTCGGCTGAGTCCCGAGCTATTTAAGAATTTGTGATTTTTGTTTAATACGGGAATCTGCTAAGCAATGCGGGAGATTTCCAGGTCACGCTGAGAATCAGTCCGTACAATGAATCAACCAGCATTTGGATTCCTAGCAACCTGGCGGGTTTTATGAAGTCGCCGATTGAAGTAAACTGGTATTTAGGTTTTCGTAAACGGTAATCATCAGGCTACGCGATACGTCCAACAAGCTGCCAGGTCACTGCTGCCACTGAGTGGTTGGCACGCCCTCTCGACCATCTGCCGGCCTTGATCGTAATCCCGGCCAGCGGCGTGCGTAGGCAGGGCTTCCAGCCCTGACGGTGTCAGGCCAGGATGGCCTGACGACGCACCCAGCGAGCCCAAGTGGCCGGAATCTTGATCGAGGCCCATCTGCCGCCCACGCGCTTTCGACCATGTCAAACGCTTCCAATGCTATTGCCCGGCGGTCACTCCGTTTCCCGATGGTACCCTGGGGCCGCAAACACGGTCTTCCGCCATCGCGCTGCTGCTGAGCTGACCAATATCCGAATCAACCTGGAGGGCGGGGTCGCGAGTCCCCGCCGTCCTTCCCGAACTCTTGCCCCATGAAACGAACGGCTCGTGGCCATCTATGAATTACCAAGCGTGCGTGTGCAATCTTTGTGGTACCGGATGCGGACAATTTCTGAAGACCGACGGCACGCGGGTTCTGGGCGTCGCCCCGATCGTCAGCCACCCGGTCAGCAAGGGCAAGCTCTGTGTCCGCGGCTGGCATGCCAACGAGCTGCTCAACACCAATGAGCGGATCACCACCCCCCTGATCCGCGAGGACGGCCGGCTGCGCGAGGCGAGCCTGGACGAGGCGGTGTCGCTGGTGGTGCGGCGCCTAGGCGAATGCAACGGCGCGGCCGACGAGATCGGCCTGCTGGCATCGGCCCGTTCCTCCAACGAGGATGGTTTCGCCCTGCGCCGGCTGGCCCGCGAGGTCTTCAAAACGCACCTCCTCGGCGTCGGGGCTGAGGCCGGGCATCGCAACAGCATGGACAGTCTGAGCCACGCTTTCGGCTACCCTGGTGCGGTGGGCGACCTGACCCGGATCGACAAGGCCGATTACATCCTCATCGTCGGCACCGACATCGCGCGTCAGAACCCGATCATCGGCGGTAACCTCCATGCCGCGCAGCGACGCGGCGCGCGGCTGGTGAGCTTGAGCAGCTCCAGGACCCAGATGGCCAAGCTGTCAACCAAGCACTTCCAGCAAAAACCGGGCACCAAGGCACTGGTGCTGAACGCGCTGGCCAAGGCCCTGCACGCCCTGCGCACGGTCAACCATGCGCGCCATGCCGACATCGACCGATTGGCCGGCTATACCCAGTATGTCAATGCGCTGCGGACCATCTCATCCGTGGCGCTGGAAAACGCCAGCGGCATCCGCTACGAGGAGATCGAGGAGGAGGCGCAAATTCTCGACGCGGCGCGCTCGGTGGTCATTCTGTTCCCGTCCGGGATTTCCGGGCTCGACAAGCGGACCATTGAGGCCATCTGCAACCTGGCCGTGCTCACCGACCGGATGGACGACCCGCAGTCCGCCCTGATCCCGGTGGCCGGCATCAGCAACCTGCAGGGCAGCTTCGACATGGGCCTCTCGGGCGAAGCCGGCCACAGTGTGTTCGGCAGTCTGGCAGATCCCGACTCCCCCCTGCGCGCCCTGTTCGTCGTCGATCACGACGACGGAATCATCCGCAACCGCGAGCGCATCGCCGCGCTGGAGTTGGTCGTCTATTGCGGGGCCTTCAGGAATGCATTCATGGACCTGGCCGACGTGGTCTTCCCGCTGACCGCCTACAACGAGTCCGACGGCACCTACACCTGCGCCGATCGCCGCGTGCAGCTGACCCGCAAGAACACCGACACCCCCGGCGCCGGTCTGCCGGGCTGGCGCGTTTATCAGGCCATCGCCGAACAGGCCGGGTACACCTGGGGCTGGCGTGACGCGGCCGAGGTCTTTCTGGCGATCACCGATGCCATTCCCGCTTACCATGATCTCACCCACCATCGACTGGCGAAGGGGTTCGGCATCCACTGGGACATCACCGCCTTCCCGGCGGCGGGCCAGATGAAGTTCCACGAGGTCCAGATCGATTACCCGAAGTCGCCGACCTGCGAGGAGTTCCCCTTCGCGCTCATGGTTGGCAAGGGCCGGCACTTCTGGCACCAGAACAACCTGATGCGCAAGACCCTGATTCCGCGCCGCGAGTACGACCAGACCCTGCTGCTCTATCCGCAGGGCTATGTCGAGATCTGCCCGGAAGACGCGCAGAAGCTCAAGGTCAAGGACAAGTGGCTGGTTCATTTGACCTCGAGCACCGGAACCAGCATGAAAATCGCGGTCAAGGTCTCTCCGGATGTGCAGCCCGGGACGGCCTACATCCCCTATTTCATCAAGAACATGATCTCGGATTTCCTGATCCGGTACGACAACGCCTTTTCCGCGGGTGAGGAAAGCATCATCCCGGTGCGGATCGAAGAGAAGTAAGCGCAGAGGTCGAGGCTATTGCCATGTATTTACTGACGACGCAAGACATCAACGACCTCGCGCGGGAACTCCAGAAAACGCACGCGGTCTATGGGCCGCAAGTGAACGCTCAGACCGGACAGGTCTTTTTCGATCTGCTGGCGGAGTCCGAACTCCCCGATCTCGACGCGGCGATTCCGTCCATGCCGGTCAAGGAGATCCTGTTCCCGCAGATGGAGCGCATTCTCAAGTACAGCTACGACGCCCAGGCGCAACGCGTCACCCTGGAAAAGCAGTATGGCGAAAAGCCCAAGGTGCTCTTTGGTCTGCGTCCGTGCGACCTCGCCGGCATCCAATGTCTCGACCGCTTCTTCCTCGGGCAGGAGTTCGTCGATGACGTCTATCTGGCGCACCGCCGGCAGAGCCTTCTGATCACCAACACCTGCACGCGCCCCTGGGATCAATGTTTCTGCGTGTGCACCCACACGGGGCCGGCGGCGGACGAGGGCTTCGACCTCGATCTGACCCGGCTGGACGACGGTTATCTGGTGCAGGTAGGGAGCGAAAAGGGTCAGGCCTTGGCCGACGCCCACGGCTGGAAGACGGCCGAGCACCGGCGTCTGGCCGAGAAAGCGGCGGTGGTCGACCGCTGCGTCGAGCGCTTCCCGGATCAGGCCAAGGACAACAAGGCCTGGATCTCGCGCGCCATGAACCGCATCACCACCGGCTTCGTGAAACACGAAATCTGGGAATACATCGGCCAGCAGTGCTTTGAATGCGGCGCCTGCTCCTTCGTCTGCCCCTCCTGCAGTTGCTTCAACATCGAGGACGTCACGCTCTGCGGCGACAGTTGCGAGCGTCTGCGCACCCGCGATTCCTGCTCCTTCTCGGGCTATACCCGCATGGCCGGCGACCACAATCCGCGCGCCCCGGTGGAAGACCGCCGCAATAAGCGCTTCTTCTGCAAGCTCTCCTACACCCAATCGAAGAAATACCTGCGCCCCGGCTGCGTCGGCTGCGGCCGTTGTCAGTTGGTCTGTCCAGGCGATATCGGCCTGCCCAATGTCGTCCAGTACATCCGTCGCGAAACCACCGAATAGGTTTCACCCATGACCCACTCACAGCACCATTCCGAGGCGTGCCGGGACACCGGCCGCTGTCCGATCGTCACTTTCCCGGAAGTCGTCAACATTGATGAGATCAAGGACGAGGCGCCGGAGGTCAAGACCTTCTATCTGTCCTTTCTCAACCCGGAAGTCGTGCCGTATTTCCGCATCAAGTCGGGCCAGTTCATCATGTGCACGGTCTTCGGCGCCGGGGAATTTGCCGTCTCGCTGCCGCCCAGCCCGGAACACGACCGTCTCCACATCACCGTGCGGTCGGTCGGCAAGGTGACCGATGCCCTGCACGCGCTGCGCCCCGGCGATAAGCTGGGCCTGCGCGGCCCATTCGGCAACGGGTTCCCCTTCGAGACCATCAAGGGCAAGAACATCGTCTATGTGGCCGGCGGCATCGGCCTGATTCCGCTGCGCAGTTCCATCGTGCATGCCTTGCAGCATCGCCAGGACTTCGGGCGGATCATCCTACTCTATGGCGCCCGCAGCGCGGGCGATCTGCTCTACCAGACCGACATCGAGGAATGGAAGAAAGTCGACGGTTTTGAATCGTTCATCACCATCGACCGTCCCGAATCGGGCTGGCAAGGCCAGGTCGGCTATGTCCCCAATCTCATCGAAAAAGCCAAGGTGCCGGTCGAGGACACCGTCGCCTTCGTGTGCGGTCCGCCGGTCATGTTCAACGCCGTCATCGCCCAACTGCTCAAGCGCGGCATGAGCGAGGACGACATTATCTCCACCCTGGAGCGGCAGATGAAATGCGGTATCGGCAAGTGCCAGCACTGCGCCATCGGCCGGACCCTGGTGTGCACCGACGGGCCGGTTTATACCTATCACCAGATCAAGACCCTGGGCGAGGTCATATGACCCAATTCGCACCGGTATTGCGGCACATCCTCGCGCAGCCGACCTGCATCGTCGGCGTCGGCAACCCGTTGCGCAATGACGATGCCGTCGGTGCCCTGATCGCCGAGCGCCTCGCGCCCGCGATGGCCGCCGCCGGGCGCCACACGGTGATCAACGCCGAGGACGTCATCGAGAACTACTGCTTCAGCATCGCCGACAGCGCCGTGCGCAACGTCCTGGTCATCGACGCCGTGCAGGGCCATGGCACCGAGCCCGGAGCCGTGGTGCTGGGCCGGTTGGAGGACCTGGAAGCGGCCGACAGTGGCTACTCCACGCATAAACTCGCGTTGTCCACTACCGCCGGTGTCTTGCGGCACCACGGCAAGGACGTCTGGCTGCTCGGCATCGTCGCCGCCAATACGGATTACGGCACGGCCATTGACCCGGAAATTCTGGCCAGCGCTGAAGCGGTCATCGACCTGGTCCGGCGCATAGCAAAGAGTTCTAAATGATGGTTTTCACAATCTATGATGGTTTGTTTGCGGGTTTACTACTGCTCCTGGCCGCGGCCCTCATCACCCCGCTCTTCGCCCGCAGGCGCAAACTCGCCGGTGCGCTGAATTTCTCCTTCTGTCTGGCGGCCGGTGTCGCGTTCGCGCTGGTCAGTATCGAGGTGCTGAGCGGTGGCGCACGGGGCGAGCCCTTGGTCCTGCACCTGGGGGGGGTCTCCATTCCCTTCCTGATCGACGGATTCTCGGCGCTCTTTCTCGGGCTCATCGCCCTGATGTCCACCCTGACCGCCTTTTACTGCATCGGCTATATGGAGATGGAACACTACCGCCAATACGGTCTGGGCGGCTTTCTGTTCCATTACCCGATCTTCATTGCCGGCATGGTCGGCATCGTCGCGGTGGACGATCTGAGCATCGGCTTCACTATCGCCTGGCAGATGATGACAGTGGCGTCGTATTTTCTGATCCGTTTCGATCATCAGGACCAGGCCATCACGCGCAGCGCTACCAAGTACCTGCTGCTGATGGAACTGGCCTGGTTCGCCATCGTCGCCGCCGCGGCGCTGATCCCGAACGCCGGCCTGGGGACGCCGCTGCACGCCCTGAGCGAGGGTCTCGGCAGCGCCGGGACCGGTCTGCGCGCCCTGATCTATGGTCTGCTGCTGTTCGGCTTCGGCACCAAGGTCGGAATGTTCCCGCTCGGCCAGATCTGGCTGCCGGATGCCCACTCATCCGCACCCTCGCCATCAGCGCCCTGCTGTCCGGCGTGATGATCAAGACCGGTGTCTACGGTATGATCCGTATGCTGTTTTGGATGGTCCCGCCCGAGGTGCAGACGCATGGCGGCCGCTATCTCGGCCTGATCGTCGCCTGCTTCGGCGTCGTCACCCTGTTCATTGGCACCGTGCAGGCACTCAAGCAGCACGACGCCAAACGCCTGCACGCGTACCACTCGATCGGCCAGATGGGCTACATCCTGCTGGCGATCGGTAGCGCGCAGTGGTTCGTGCTCAACGACAACCCGCTGCTCAATACGCTGGCGGTCCTGGCACTCGTCGGGGGCCTCTATCACGCGGTGAACCATGTGCTGTTCAAGGGCCTCCTGTTCCTCTGCACCGGCAGCGTCCAGTACGCGACCGGCACCAAGGATCTCGACCGGCTGGGTGGATTGTTGAAGCTGATGCCGATCACCGCGCTCGTTAGCGCCATCGCCTCCGCCTCGATCGCCGGCATCCCCGGTTTCAGCGGCTTCATCAGCAAATGGGCGATCGTTTCGAGCGGCCTGCTCGGTGGCAAGAGCGCCGGACTCATCGTCCTCTTCGCCGTGATCGCACTGATGACCAGTACCATCACGCTCGCTTCCTACGTCAAGTTTTTCGGCATGAGCTTCACTGCGGCGGGCATCGAATGGACCCGTGGAAACGGCGTCCGCGAGGTCGGTGTGCTCATGCTGTTGCCGATGTCACTGATCGCGGCGCTCTGCCTGGTCCAAGGCTTTTTCCCCCTGTTCTTCGTGGGCCTCTTCATGCAGGTCTTCGCGGTTTCCGCGGGCTCCCTGGTTCAGCCCCTGTTTGTCGATCCGGCGACGGCGGCCTCGCTGGCGCAGTCCTGGGCCGGGGTCAGTCTCACGCTCGCCCCGAACAGTCACCCCGTCGCTTTTGTCATGCCGCTGGTGCTGCTCGCCGTGCTCTGTGTCGCCGGTCTGTTCGCCGCCTGGCTGCGGCGGGCGGGCGGTGCCGAACAGCGTCAGGCGCCCGTCTGGCTGTGCGGCTACCAGACCCTGAACGGCGCCAACAGTTATACGAGCAGTCACATCTACACGGCCTTCAAGAACTTCATGTGGTGGACCGGCGGCAACGTGCGCAGAGGTGCAAGATGAGAAAAGAGCTTGAGGCACAACTTGCGGCGCAACTGCGTGACGAAGTCGTCTGCGTCGAGAAGACCGACCAGCGGACCATCTTCATCGACGTGAAGCGCGAGGCGATTCGCCGGGCGGCGCGCATCGTCACCGAGGCTGGCGGCCGTTACATGTGTGGCGTCGGCTATGACAACATCGCCCGCGATGGCACCCTCGGCATGGTCCATACCTTTTCGATGGACCGCAACGACCACTTCATCTGTGTCCGCACCAAGGTGCCTGCCATCGACCCGGTAATGGAGTCGATCACCCCCGACCTGCCGTCCGCCGGCTGGTCCGAGCGCGAGTTCATGGACATGTTGGGCATGCAGTTCACCAACCACCCCAAGCCCAAGCGGCTGGTGCTCGCCGACGACTGGCCCGCGGGCATCTACCCGCTGCGTAAGGAGGTGCCGTACGATCTGGTCCCGCCGGGTGCCGACGACGTCGCCTATCAGCTCGACGAGGCACCGCCTGGGACGAAGATCGTCCCCATCGGCCCCTTCCATCCGAGCCTGCACGAGCCCGAGCACTTCGCCGTCTATGTCGATGGTGAAACGATCAAGGGCTGCGACTATCGCGGCTTCATGACCCATCGCGGCATCGAAAAGCTCTGCCAGACCCAGGTCAGTTACAACGAGGTGCCGTTCATCGCCGAGCGCATCTGCGGCATCTGCGGTTCGGTGCATGCCACCGCCTTCTCCCAGGCGGTGGAATCGGCTGGGGGTATCAAGATCCCCCGCCGTGCCGAATACATCCGCACCCTGATGCTGGAGATCGAGCGTATCCACTCGCACTTGCTATGGCTGGGGGTCGCCGGCCACCTGATCGGTTTCGACACCGTCTTCATGCAGGCCTGGCGGGTCCGTGAGCAACTGATGTGGCTGTGCGAGCGCCTCACCGGCAACCGCAAGACCTACGGGATGGTCCTGATCGGCGGCGTGCGCCGCGACATCACCCCGGAGATCGCCGACGACATCCGCGCGGTGGTCAAGAAGATCGAGGAAGAACTGCGGGTCATCCACCGGGCCATCGAAAAGGACAGCTCGATCCACAAGCGCACCAAGGGTGTGGGCACCATTACCAAGGAAGAGACCATCGCCTGGGGGCTGATCGGACCGGTGGCACGGGCGCGCGGAGTCGATATCGATGCCCGTCGCGACCATCCCTACGCCGCCTATAACGACATGAAGTTCGACGTTCCGGTGCTCACCGACTGCGACGTCTGGTCGACCCTGGTCGTACGGGTGCTGGAGACCTATGAGGCGATCCGGATCATCCACCAGGTGCTGGACAAGATGCCGGCCGGTCCGATCTTCGTCGAACTGAAGGACAAGATTCCGGCCCTGCGGCACGCCATCACCACGGTGGAGGCGCCGCGCGGCGAATCGACGCACTATGTCATCACCGGCGAAGATAACCGTCCGGACCGCTGGCGGGTGCGGGCGCCGACCTATACCAACTTGCAGGCCGTGCCATTGATGCTGCTCAATGAGCAGTTCGGGGACTTTCCCATCATCATGGGCAGCATCGACCCCTGTTTCTCCTGCACCGACCGGGTGGCCGTGATCGATCTACAGTCGGGCAAGGCCAGTTCCATGACCAGGCGCGAACTCGAATTTCTGTCGCGCGAACAACTGCACAGGGCCTGACCATGAATCCGACGACCGAAACCGCCTGGCTGCTGGTCGGTACCAACCTGCTGCTGTTCCTGGCGCTGGCGCCGCTCTTCGACGGGATCGTCCGGCGCGTCGCGGCGCGGGTACAGAATCGTCAGGGGCCGCCCCTGTGGCAACCCCTCTACGATCTCCTGAAACTGCTCGGCAAGGAGAATATCGATGCGGTCGGCATCCTGCCGTTCCGTCTGGCGCCGCTGGTCGCGCTTGCCTCCATCCTGTGCGTGGTCATGATTCTGCCGGTCGCCGGGCGGGCGACCGCGCTGACGCCCTATGCCGATACCCTGACACTGATCTATCTGCTCACCCTGGGCGGCGTCGCCGTGTTGGTCGGCGCCTTTTCGGGCAAGAACATCTTCGCGCTGATCGGCGCCAGCCGGGAAATGACGACCATGATCATGGTCGAGCCCATTCTCTTCATGATCCTGCTGCTGGGCGTCATCAAGACCGGCAGCCTGGAGCTGACGACAGTGCTCTACGGCACCCCGGCGGGCGATTACGGGTGGTCCGGCCTGATCATGATCGTCATCGCGCTCTTCGCCCTGCAGGCTTTCGTTGGGCGGCAGCCTTTCGATATCGCCGAGGCCGAACAGGAACTGCTCGGTGGTCCTTTCATCGAATACAGCGGCCCCAATTACGCCCTGTTCAAGTATTACATGATGATCAAGCAGATGTTCTATGCCTATCTGCCGATCGCCGTGTTCGTGCCGCTCCTGCATTCGGGGCTGTTGGTGGTCGACCTGATCCTGCAACTGCTCCTGACGGCCCTGGTATTCCTGGTCATCGGACTGCTCGCCGCCACCCATCCGCGCTATCGGATCGATCAGGCGCTCAACTATTTTGCCGGCCTGTTCGTGCTCGCACTGGGCGCGGTCGCCGGCGCGCTCTTTGGCTGATGCTCCGGGAAAGGGACCAATCACATGTGGCTTACCAGTAAAATCAAACAGATCCTGATGGTCATGAAGCCTGGGATCGTCACCCTGGATTACCCGCGGCAGCCGGCCCCGGCGCCCGCGACCTTCCGCGGCCAGCCCGTCTGGGACCATCACAAATGTCTCGGCTGCGGCGGCTGCGCAAACCATTGTCCGGCACGGTGCATCCTGACCCGCGACGTCTGCCAGGAGTTGCGTGTCATGCTCTATGACGGCTCGCGCTGCACCTACTGCGGTCGTTGCGCGGACGTCTGTCCGGAAGAGGCCATCACGATGAGCAACAACTTCCAGACCGCCTGTGATGACAAGAATGACATCACCACCCGGCTGGAGTTATTTATGCTGACCTGCCAGCGCTGCGGTCGCTGCTACGAGATGGAAAAGACCAATGTGATCGATCGGATGGAATTGCGGGGCTTCCGTTATGACAATCTCGAGAGCCGCGCCCTGATCCGCCAGACGACGGACACCTTCTCGCCGGAGACGCTGGCTGCCACCGAGCAGTATCAAAGGCCCAGCCGCTAAACCGCGCCCAGCGCGGTATGCGATGTTCTTGGATTGGCTCGGCCCCGGCAGACTCGACAATTGATGGAGTTGGCGCGGTTTATAGTTTTGAAGAGCATCAATTTTAAACCGCGTCTTTACCGAGGTTGGTTATATCCCCAAGGCTGAACACACAATGAAAATTACGCATTTCGCGCCGGACGCGGTTTAGGAGCCAACCATGCTAAGAAACCTTTGCAAACGGATGTTCAAGCGGTCGGTCTGGGTCTATCACTGCAACACCGGGGCCTGCAACGGCTGTGATATCGAGATCCTCAACATCCTGACGCCCTATTACGATGTCGAACGGTTCGGGATCAAGCTGGTCGCCTCCCCGCGTCATGCCGATGCCATGCTGATCTCAGGCGCCGTCACGCGGCCGACGCTGCCGCTCGTGAAGCGCGCCTACGAGGCCATTCCGTCGCCCAAGCTGGTCTTTGCCATCGGCTCCTGCGCCAGCGGCGGCGGCGCCTGGTTCGACAGCTACAACGTCACCGGCGGCGTGGACAAGGTGCTGCCGGTCAATTACTACATCCCCGGCTGTCCCTCGCGCCCCGAGGCGATCCTGTTCGGGGTCGCACTGGCGCTGGGCCTGGTCGAGAAGGAGGCCGCCCCGATCGAGCTCAAGCAGGTCGAGTTCCCGATCGACATGTACGAGCGCAACGAGGCCTGGAAAAAGCGCAATGTCATTTACGAACTGCTCAAGTAGCGGCCACGGGCTTTGCTCATGAATCCGGCCAGATCCAAACCGGCACTCGTCGCGGCCGTGGGCCGCTCCTACGGTAGGA
>NZ_CAIZIZ010000369.1 GCF_903933125.1 uncultured Lamprocystis sp.
ATAATTATGTGCTGTGCGGTATTTCATTATCGTCTATTATTCCAAATTAATAAAGGCTCACACACTTGGCCTCATGAGCCAGTATTCCTTGTCTAACTTATTTCTGACCCCTTACTCAATACCGAGCAGCGTGGTCCGCTTCTCGGTGAGATACAGCATCCCGTCGCGTTCCTGCACCCGTAGTGGGGTCAGTGACTCGCCGGCGCAGATTTCGCTTAGGCATTCACCGGTCGCGGGTGTGTAGGTGATGCCGTGCATGGAGCAGCGGATGGATTCGCCGGCGGCGTCGAAGACGCGGGGCTGCTCGCAGTCCAGTTCCTTGGGCATGTGCACGCACTGATTCAGATACCCGTAGGCGACACCCTGGAAGCGCAGCAGGATGGCTTCGCGCGGGGTGCCGCGATACAGCACGCGGAACCGGTGTCGTCCCAGTTCCGCCAGTTCGGCGGACGGGCAGATGGGCGCCGCGTGTTTGGGCCAGGCGGCGGACGCGGCCGGGATCGGTGTCTCAGATGCCATAGGGTTGGTTATACCAATCGCGCAGAACCTTCAGATCGCGCACCGGCAGGTAGTCGTAGGCGCCGATCAGGTCGGCGTGGACCGCCTCGGCCAACCGGTGGGAGACCTTGGGGTTCGTGAGCATGTGGAAATACCAGGCGAAGGGGTAGCCGAGCACCCGGTCGAACCCATGGATCTGGTTGGCGAGCTTGACCCCGCGCGCCACCTCGGCATCCGCCAGGCTGGGGATTTCCACAGACGGAATGGGCACCGGTTTGGCGCTGCGGTGGTCGTCACCGTCCTGGTCGCGATACTCGCGGATCGAGAGTACCCAGTGTTCGCAGAAGGCGCTGGTCTCGCCGGCGCTGCTGCGGTCCCAGTCGTCGAGGAAGCGGCGCAGACGGGGACCCGAATCGCTGGACTCCATCAGTTCGTTCACCGGCACGAGACGCCGAAAGATCATCCGTGCGGGCCCCACCGGTTCAGATTCCAGCCGGGGGAAGTCGAGCGGATCAACGAACTCAGCGATGCTGTCGGGGAACCAGTCCGGGTCCGAGATCACCCGATCCAGAACCTCCTGCACCTCTTCGATCTCGATCTGAATGTAGTCACGCGCGGCCGGGCCGGTCGGGACCACCAGATAGTGCGTCTGCCCGTTGAGACGGGTGACGAAGCAGCGCAGGTCACTGACGTAGGCCATCAGTTCGTCAATGTCGCCGCCCGACACGGCCTCCGCCCATTCGGCGACGTGATCGGCGATGCGGTCCCCGTCCAGGCCCACCACCCCGCCCAGGCGGTGCCACCCGCCCCGCGTCATGGCGTGCTGGACATCATCCGCGCCCAGGGCGTCGCGAACGGCCGCGATCAAGGCATCGAGATCCGCACCGGCAGGCAGCGCGGCACAGGCATTCGCGACGCGCAACGCGGGGGTCAGGGACTGGTCTGGATCAAGGTCAGTGGCTGTCGCTACCATGTCGGGCCTTTCATTCGGTGATTTGCGTTCATTTGCGTTCTTGTGCGGACGGGGTTGTCTCGCCCTCAATGCGCGCCTGGGCTGCCGACCGGACATCGGCGTCGGCATCGTCCAACAGCGTGGCGAGCAGCGTCGTCGGCAAGCGTTCCGCCAGACACAGACGCACCCGCCAGTCCGGATCCTGGAGCAGGCCGCCGGCCTCATCGCAGCGGATGCGCCCGGCCACTTTGAGGCGGACTTCCGGTTCCGGATCGTCGCGCATCAGTCCCAGGCTCTCGGGCGGGAGCCGTTCAGCCACGGTGCAGCGCACCTGGCGATCGGGGTCGCGAATCATCCGGAATAGCCGCCCCACCGGTAGCCGCCGCGCGACGGTCTGGCGCACCAGATAGTCCGGGTCCGCGGCCAGGGTTTCGAGACCGGCCGGGGGCAGGCGGTCGGCGACCGTGATCCGCACCTCGCGGTCCGGGTCAGTGATCAGGGGACCCAGGGCCTCGACCGGCAGTCGGTAGGCCAAGACCCGCCGCACGACCTCGTCCGGGTCGGTAATCAGGCTCAGGAGTTTTTGCTGGGAGAGATAGCGCGCGGCGATGGCCCGCCGTTCCCAGAAGGCATCCCCGGCGTAGTCGTCCGCCAGGGACGGATTGACCCGAAAGAAGCGCTCGATCTGGCGCCCGCTCATGGCACGCACGCACACGTCACCCGGCAGGCACCGACCTTGCGTCAGCAAGTCACGCCGGTGGGGGCACCCGGCACAACTGACGAGGGGTTTCGCGGTCACGCCAGACACACGCGGCGCACAGGATCAGGACGCGACGTCCAGTTGCGCCAACACCAGGCCGGTGGCGGCGTCCTGATCGGCGGTGAAGCGCATACAGTGGGCCTGTCCGTCGATCAGATACAGATTGAAGGTGTCGGTGGTTCGCACCGGCACGGGTGCACCGATCCCGGTGCCGATATCATCATCCATGCAGTAGGTGAAATGGATCGGCCGAAACGCCTCGCGCAGGGCCGAGAGGGTCTGGTCGTTGAGCCCAGCCCGCGTCACCACCTGCACCACCTGGTCGATCCGTTCCGCGCTGATCATGCCCCGTCCTCGGCCAGCAGATCCGCGGTTGGTTCGAAGCGGATACGCTCCTCGGGCGCTTGCCCCATCACCTTCGCGAGCCAGGGCGGGGCCTTCTGGGACAGAACCTGCTGGAGCTTGACCATCCGCTCACGAGCGCTGCCGCCGGCCGCGTCCTTGATCGGATGAATATCGAGCTTGATGACCTTCGCGGCCGCCGGGCCGCCGATGCTGGCCACATACAGCACCTGACAATCGCGGATCAGTCCGGCGCGGTGGGCATTGCGATCCTCGGCGCCGCTGTCATCGATACGACGCACGTCGATCAGCCGCACGTCGGAGGCCGAAACCTGATAGACCAGAAAACGGCGGGCGGCGCCGAAGTGTCCGTCCAGCAACTCGCCGGTATCCGAGGCGCAGGCGACGCGGATCGACCCGGGCAGGTCCCCGTCGCTATAGGGGTCAAGCGGGGGAGGGGGGTCGGACTCCGCCACACCCTCGCCCTTGAGGATAGCCAAAGCTGCTTTGAGCGCGTCCAGGTCGATATCGGCCAACTCGCCGTCGGCCGCGGACTTGAGATCCCGGACCCGCAAGGCCCCGAGTTTCTCCACCGTCGGCGGTAGACCGACGGCAGAGGCCAGCACTTTGATCAATCGCGCCGGATCGGTCTCCGGCAGGGTCCGGGCGGCCAGCCCGATGCGCAGGGCAATGTCTTCTGAGATCGGGCTAGCCATGGGGATCAAGCCGCGATAATGCAGTTGTCTTCCATGCAGGCATTGACGCACTGCGGCATATCGAACTCACCTTCGCATTCGTTGCAGGTGTTCGGATCGATCTTGTAGACGCCCTTGAAGGGGGTGATGGACTTGGTGGGGCAGACGGTCTCGCAGTCGCCACACGCGGTGCAAGCGGATCTAACGATTTGCATGGCCATACGATTTCTCCAGTCAATAGGGGCGGGGATGCGGCACGCGGCCCGGCCCGGTGTTATTCAGCACGCTTGAAGCGCAAGGTGGTCGGAAAGACCGGAGGCGGGCTGATCGGGTCCACATACCATTTGGACCCATCGGTCAGCTCAACCTCGCCGCCCCAGCTCTCCGCGGTATCGGTTTCAACGGTGGCGATGGTCTCCTCCATGTCCTTCTTCGCCACATAGAACAACAGGACGCCGGAATCACTCTTGCGGATCATTACACTGGGCATTCACTTCTCTCCTGGCGTCGCCGGTCGGCGCAAGCAGCGCTGCGCCGACCGGCGGATTCGACCTAACGAACCAGGTCGTAATTGTAGTCCGTGGTGCCCATGCCGCGGGTCTCTTCGTCGAGCCGCTCCAGGACCGAGTTGACCAGGGTCGTGAGGATATACATCGCCCCCTCGTAACCCATGGTCGTCATGCGGTGCAGGTGATGACGGTCGAAGATCGGGAAACCGATGCGGATCAACGGAACTTCGAACTCCTTGCCCTTGTGAAGGGTATCACGCTGAATGAACTTGGCGTAGGAGTTGCCAATCATGAAGTCCGGCTTGTTGGTGAACATCAGGGACCGGAAGTGCCACAGATCGGCACCGGTATGCACCTGACCAAGCTTGCCGTAGGGCGACTTCGCCAAGATCCCTTCCACCTCTTTTTTCCAGCGCTTGTTGGCATGGTGGCACAGAATATCGGTCGGCTCGGCGCCCAACTCCAGCAGGAACTTCACTATCCCCAGCACGAAGTCGGCATCGCCATAGACGGCGAAGCGCTTGCCGTGCAGCCAAGCGTGACTGTCGGTCATCATATCGACCAGTCGGCCGCGCTCCTTGGCCAGCGACTCCGGAATGGGCTTGCCGGTCAGTTCCGAGACTTTCATCAGGAAATCATCGGTCCAGTCCAACCCCATCGGGATGTTGATGTGGGTCGCGTTCTGGCGCCAGGTGATCTCAACATGCTTCTTGGTCTTGGGCAACTGCCAAGGCTGGAGCAACAGGGTATCGATGGCGTTGGGGGCATCCTTGATCTCGGCCTGAGTGGTGCCGCCCGCATACATCCGGAACTCGCCGTCGGCCGGGGTATCCAGCACTTCGGTCGGATCGCAGAGCATCGAATAGTCAACGCCCATCTCAGTCATCATGCGATGCATGACGCGGTAATTGCCCAGGTAGGTTTCGAAGCCCGGCACCAGGTTGATCTTGCCGTTGCTGCCGACCACCTTGTCATCCATGGTGTTCAGGGTGAAGTGCCGGACGATACCCTCGAACATGTTATCCCAGCCGGTGGTATGGGAACCCACAAAGCTCGGGGTATGCGCGAAGGGGACCGGAAAGTCTTCCGGAATGTGCCCGTCTTTGCGCGCGTTGTTGATGAAGCTGTTGAGGTCGTCCCCGATGACTTCGGCCATACAGGTGGTGGAGACGGCGATCATCTCCGGCTTGTAGAGCGCGCGGGCGTTCTCCAGACCGTCGAACATGTTTTTCTGGCCGCCGAACACCGCCGCGTCTTCCGTCATCGAGTCGGAGACACAGGCGATCGGCTCCTTGAAATGACGGTTGAAGTAGGAGCGGAAATAGGCCACGCACCCCTGCGAACCATGGACATAGGGCAGGGTCTTCTCAAAGCCCAGGGCACAGAGCACGGCACCCAGCGGCTGGCACGCCTTGGCCGGGTTGATGGTCAGGGCTTCGCGCTTGAAGTTGAGTTCCTTGTACTCTTCAGTGGTGGTCCACTGAAACACCTGCTGGATCTTCTCGTCGGAGTGACGCTCCTCAACCCCATCGCGCTTCTTGGCAAGGTTTTCCTTGTATTCCGGCTGCCTGAACAGGGGGAAGCTCGGCTTGATGTCGTCGACTATCTGGCTCATTCGTATGCTCCTGCCGCGCCGCTAATCCGCGGACAACGGCATGATTGAGACTGCAATGCGGTCTATGAGATTCCTGCCGCGCCGCCGGCTGGTGACCGGCGGGCGGCGACCATCAGGCGCTGGCGCGCTTGGGCTCTTGCTGCTCGGACTGGGCCGCCTGATCGGCGAGCCAGGGCGCATGCAGCTTGGCCCAGCAGGGATTGTTGATGGTCATATCCATATCGCGGGCAAAGATGGCGAAGCCGTCATAGCCGTGATAGGGACCGGAATAGTCCCAGGAGTGCATCTGGCGGAAGGGGATGCCCATCTTCTGGAAGATGTACTTCTCCTTGATGCCGGAGCCGATCAGGTCGGGCTTGATACGCTTGACGAATTCCTCGAACTCATAGCCGGTCACGTCGTCATAGAGCAGCGTGGAATCGGACATATCCTTGATGGTCCGGTCGTAATCGTCGTTGTGGGCGAACTCATACCCGGTGCCGACCACCTCCATCCCCAGGTCCTCATAGGCGCCGATGACGTGCCGCGGACGCAGGCCGCCGACGTAGAGCATGACGCGCTTGCCTTCCAGGCGCGGACGGTACTTGTCGATGACGGCGGCGTACTGCGCCTCGTATTTGGCGATGACCCGCTCCGCACCGGCCTGAATGGTCTCGTCGAAGCAGGCGGCGATCTTGCGCAGCGATTCGGCGATCTTGGTCGGCCCGAAGAAGTTGTATTCCATCCACGGAATCCCGTACTTCTCTTCCATGTGCCGGCTGATGTAGTTCATCGAGCGGTAGCAGTGGATGAGATTGAGCTTCACCTTGGGGGTCAGCTCGATCTCCGCCAGCGTGCCGTCGCCGGCCCACTGGGCAACCACGCGCAGACCCATCTCTTCAAGCAGAATGCGCGAGGCCCAGGCGTCGCCGCCGATGTTGTAGTCGCCGATCACCGCCACGTCATAGGGGGTGGTCTGGAAGCTGTCGTCACCGTCGCGGTTGCCGATGACCCAGTCACGGATCGAGTCGCAGGCAATGTGATGGCCCAGCGACTGGGAGACACCGCGAAAGCCCTCGCAGCGCACGGGCACGATCGGCTTTTCGAGTTCCTTGGCCTTTTTCTTGGAGACCGCCTCGATGTCGTCGCCGATCAGACCGATCGGACACTCGGACTGAACGCTGATCCCTTTATTCAGGGGGAACAGACCTTCGATTTCGTCGATCAGCTTGGCGAGCTTCTTGTCGCCGCCAAACACGATGTCCTTCTCCTGGAAATCCGAGGTGAAGTTCATGGTGCCGAAGGTGTTGACCCCGGTCATGCCGACGTAGTAGTTACGGCGGCCGGCGCGCGAGTATTGGCCGCAGCCAACCGGGCCGTGAGAGATGTGGATCATATCCTTGATCGGACCCCAGACCACGCCCTTGGAGCCGGCATAGGCACAGCCGCGCACCGTCATCACCCCAGGCAATGACTTGCGGTTGGAAGTGATGCACTTCTTGGACTGTTCGATCGACTGATCGTTGACCGCCAAGTGCTTGGCCCGGTCTTTCTTGGCCTTTTCCGGGTAGACTTCCAAGACCTCTTGGATGAGGTCGAGGGTCTCTTCACGAGTCAAATTCGCCATTCTGGCTCTCCACGAAGGGCGCCGCGGCTAATCCGCCGACAAGACGCTCTGCAACAACGCTGTTCTGAACCACCAAGGCGCCGCCGGCGCCCCGGGGCTCGATCTTGGTCCCCGTCCGATCAGGCCGCGACTTCTTCAGCGGCAACCTTGCCGACGATGGACTCGTCTTCCTCGTCCATCAGGCCGAAGTCCATCAACAGTTCTTCCAGAGCATCCATGGTGATCGGGGTCGGGATCACGAAGTTCTTGTTGTCGATGATCTTGTGCGCCAGATCGCGGTACTCCTGGGCCTGCTTGGCGGTCGGGTCGTACTCGATGACCGTCATCCGGCGAATTTCGGCGCGCTGCACGACGTTGTCGCGCGGCACGAAGTGGATCATCTGGGTGCCAAGCTGACGTGCCAGCTCCATGATCAGCTCGTCTTCACGGGCGGTGTTACGGCTGTTGCAGATCAGGCCGGCCAGGCGCACGCTGCCGGAGTTGGCATACTTCACGATGCCCTTGGCGATGTTGTTGGCCGCATACATGGCCATCATCTCGCCGGAGCAGACGATGTAAATCTCTTGCGCCTTGTTCTCACGGATGGGCATGGCGAAACCGCCGCACACCACGTCGCCCAACACGTCGTAGAATACGAAGTCGAGGTCAGCCTCGTAAGCGCCTTCCTCTTCCAGGAAGTTGATGGCGGTGATAACACCGCGGCCGGCGCAGCCGACACCCGGCTCGGGGCCGCCGGACTCGACGCACTTGATGTCGCGATAGCCGACCTTGAGTACGTCCTCCAGTTCCAGGTCCTCGACGCTGCCGGCGTTGGCCGCCATCTCCATGATGGAGTTCTGCGCCTTGGCGTGGAGAATCAGACGGGTGGAGTCGGCCTTCGGGTCGCAGCCGACGATCATGACTTTTTTGCCGGCCTCGGCAAGGCCAGCAACCAGATTCTGGGTGGTGGTGGACTTACCGATTCCGCCTTTGCCGTAGATGGCGCATTGACGCAGTGCCATGGGGAGGGTCTCCTGTGGGTCGCTTTCGCAGCGGTTGAACAAATTTCGCGCTCATGCCCATTACAGCAAACACCGTGCCATCCAAGAATAATATCGTAACACAATGTAACATAGAGTTTTTAAGTAGAAATGCCGGGTTGCAGCCATTGGTAGCATCCACGACAAGTCCAAAGCGGCTGTATGGATAACAACAGAGATCATCACTCGGAAATGGGAACGACACAGGGTCCGCGCCATGTAGCGAACGGGGGGGAAACGCATCCCCCGGCCGATTGCCTGAGCGCTTTCGATCTCGGGCGGGAAACACCGACACCGACATTGCCCGGGTCGGCCCGACTGTCGATCAATCGCTGCAATCTTCCGGCAGTGATCCTGGGCAGCCTGACCTTCCAGCGACACCCGGTCCCGCTGGCGATCGACGGGGTGCGGGATTTTCACGCGGACCTGTGCCGGCGTCTCGATCAGGTGCCCGATCATCGGGCCAGAGCGGAGCGTTTTGTCGATTACATGACGGTCCGCTTCTGCCTGGAAGAACTCGAAGAAGCTGGGCTGACGCCCGGTGGACGCAAGAAATCCCGCGCCAACGCCAACTATCTGCGCTTGGTGCGGGGCTGGTCCTTCGACTCGGATGGCCGCGAGGGGGCGGTGCTCAAGCACTGGGCGGAGACGCGCTTCGGCTTGCTCACCCGCCATCACGGGGGACCGCTGTACGGACGCGGCAGCGAGGCCTATCAAGGGTATCTGGCCGAGGCGGCGCGCGGCATCTACGCCACCAATGCCGTGGAGTCCCAGCTCGACCTCCTTTATACCTATTGTCAGTACGAACTGGCGCGCCAGAACACGGGCGTCACCCATCTAACCCTGCACCGGGGTATCAACCACATCGGCGATCATGAGGTCTTGGGGCGCGAGGCCGACGGCGGCTATCTGGTGCTGCTCAACAACCTGAACAGCTTCACGAGCGAGCGCGAGCGCGCGGACGAGTTCGGCGACTATCTGCTGACGGTCGAGGTGCCGCGCCCCAAGGTTTTTTTCTACAACCGCCTGCTGCCGGGGATGCTCAAAGGCGAGGACGAGTACGTGGTGATCGGCGGGGTGTACGCGGTGCGGATTTCGACCTTATAGCCATCGGACGTAATAACCGGACGTAGGGGCTGGTTTTAAACCCGCCCCTACACCACGGGTCTGTCCGGATACCAGGTAGGAAGGCGATATGAGTGAAGTCCGGTGGGGCAGGGGACAGCGCAACCCGATCTAGTGCAAACCGTCGGGGGCGTCCGGATCTATCCCGAGTGCCCGCAGCCGCTGCGCCAACTGCTCGACGCGTTGATGCTCCTGTTCCGCCCGCAGTCGCTCCCGGTCGGCGCGCTCGTCGGCCTGGTCGGCACGCAGCCGTTCCTGTTCAGCGCGCAACCGTTCCTGTTCAGCGCGTAACCGTTCCTGCTCGGCAAGCAGCCGTTCCTGCGCTGCACGCAGCCGCTCCTGCTCGGCCTGCCGCGCCAGTTCGACCGGGCTCGCGAAGAGGCGGCCCGCCGGGTCGAAAATCTCCAGCGTCTCCGGGCGCACGGCAAAGCGAATCCCGAGCCGTGGGCTGGTCCAGCCATTCAGGTGCGACACCGGACGCAACTGGCCGGCCTGACGAATCCAAATCTCCAATCGATTGTGTGCGGGGTCGTAGATGTAATACTCCTCGACGCCGTAGGTGTCGTAAAACTCCAGCTTGTCCCGCATCTCCTTGGCGCTGTTCGACGGCGACAGCACCTCGAAAACCACCTGCGGCCCGATGTCGGCTTCCTCCCACTGGCGGTAAGAGCCGCGCGGGCCTTTCGGCCGCCCAAACACAACCATGGCATCCGGCGCCATCGGGCCGATCACGTGCCGGTCCGGCACCGGGTACCAGAAGAGATCCCCAGCGACGAAGACATCCGGGCGATCCGCGAACAGAATTTCCAGGTTTTCCTTGATTTTGACGATCCAGTCGAACTGCAGCGTGTTCTCCGCCATGGGTGCTCCATCACTCTCCGGGTAAGGATCATCGGGATCGATACGCAACAAGGGGTTCATGATGCTGACTCCTGGCCGACAATGTCGCGCAAACCCGGCTGGTCGGGATGATGACGCGGCCGGGTCGATGGCAACGGCTAAATAATGCTGCATCAGTTGCGCCGTTTGTGCAACCGCAGGCGTGCGATCGACATCTGCCAGCCGGACGCGCGAACCGCCGGGGCGGCCTTCCAATAACGCGACTTAACATAATATACATTATCGGCCATCCTGACCATGGGGCCGGAGGGCGTCGGGCCGCGTGGTGGCTGGTCTGAGGCCGATTTACTGTCTGAGGGGTTCGCGGCCAATTTGTCCGTTCTGCGGGCGCTGCAACAGCGCTGCGGATTCAGCAATTCACAGGCCGCCGTGGTGTGTGGGGTCACCCTGCGGACCTATCGGCGCTGGCGCTGCCAGGGCAACCCGACGCCGGCCGCGGTGCGACTCTTGGCGATCTTGGCGGGCTTCGTGCCGTGGGTCGGCTGGGAAGACTGGGAGGTCGACCGCGGCTACCTGTTCCCGCCGGGCTTCTCCCGACACGGACTCACGCCGGCCGATTTTCATACGCTGGTGTTCTGGCGTCAGTTGGTCACGGCCTATGCCCAGGACAACGCGACGTTGCGGGCGCAGTTGGCCGATCTGTCCGCCCTACCCCAGCCACCGGCCACGGCGACGGTTACCGCGCTCCAGCGGGCTTCAGCCGCTGGTTAACCGCGTGCTGATCGACTTCATTACCGCGCGGGTCGAGCTCGAGCGCTTCAGCGCTGCGGATCAGGCGGTGTTACGCGTGCACGGTGAGCGGATCGTCAAGTTCTGCCCTACCACGGGCGCGGTGTCCTGGGAGATCTCCACCTGGGATTCGATTCGCTCGGATTCGCATCAGATCAGTGTGCGCGTCACCCCCGATTGTTTGATGGTCAAGGGCTCGCCGGCGCGGGTCATTGGCGACGGCGATGCGGCTTTCAGTTCCGGGGCGGCGCGGGCCTTGGACCTGGTGGGTTGCGTGCAGCGGATGGCGCGTTTCGTCGGCGGTCAATTGGGGGTCACGGCGCCAGAGGTCCGGTTATGGAAGGTCACTCGCACCGATACCACGGCCATGCTGTTGTTGCCCTCACTGGCCGATGTGCGGGCCGCGCTGGCGATCCTGCGCAGTTGCGAAGGCGGTCGTTACCGGGTCTCGCAACAGGCCGGCGATACGGTCTATTGGAGTCATCAGAGCCGTATTAAAGCGGGCAAGGCGTATGCCAAAGGTCCCCATTTGCGGTATGCCATGAAACAACGCGCTTATCAGGGGGTGAGCTATAGCGTGCAACAACTCGATGCCGTTGATCGGTGTTTGCGTCTGGAACTGACCCACGGGGCGCAATTCTGGCGGGAACGGGTGGAGGGCGCTTGGTATGACGTGACGGCGGAGGAACTACGGGCCTGGCATGGTGATTACTTCGGGCGGATGTTGGGTGCAGCTGAGGTGACTGAAATGAACATTGAAGAGCGGGTGAAAGCAGTGGCTGATAGCGATGGGCGGGCACGGGCGGCGGTTGGCACGTGGGCATTGATTCAAGCGTATGGGTGGGAAAAAGCGCGAGAGATGAGCGGCCATCGTGCGACGTGGTATCGAAATCTGAAGATTCTTCGGGCGGCTGGCTTGTCGGATGCCGACCTGTCGGCCGGGAACGTGGTCGCGATTCGCCGGCCGTTGATCCAGTGTCAACAGGTCGAGAGTTGGCCGCAGTTGATGACGGCGGTTTACCAGCACGCGGCGTGAGGGGTTCCGCGGTGTCCAAGGTCAGCGGCGCGGCGGTAGCCGCTCCCGTCTGATCGCGGCTGATTGGCTGTTCAGGTTGAGGGCCGATCGCCGGCAGCATGTTCTGTTTTTTTGAAGCGGACCCCGATCCGGTTGCACCCGGATCGGCATCCTAACCACAACCAACTGAGTAGGAGTCGGCGATGGGTGAGCATATCGTAACGGGTTTTTGTCGTGCGCCGGAACTGGTGTTGCTTGGCGAGTCGGGATTGACTCCGCTTGATCTGCCAGGGCGGACCTTTCGGGTTCGTCGTTTGTGGCGTTCGGGTTTGAATGAACGGTTGTGCGGTCGCCTTGGTGTATTTCTGGGTGTGACCTATTGGTCTGATGGCGATTGGCAAACGTGTTTTCGTTTTTCTAAGCATTCCGGCTTTTTCCAAGACGAGGACTTGTTTGAGGTCTTGGCCTGTGTCGAGTTCTCGCGCTTAGTCTGGCGAACATCGAAATGCAGTTGACCACGCAGAGTCAAGAGAACCTCATCGCGGCTGAGCGCGTGCAGATTCAGGCGGCCGATGTTGGTGGCTATCTGGTCAAGGTCTTTAAGGCGGATCGCGTTGGTTTCTTGTTTTCGGTTGATGGGTTCGTGAAGCGCTATCCGACTGCGGATGAAGCGCAACGGGAGATACAGGCATTGCGTCCTGATTTGGTGATGATTGACCTAACAGCGGATCGCGGGGCATAAGGTTCGGTAGCCTGGTGGGATCGCGAGGTACGAGCGACCCACCAGGCTACCGACTTGGCGCGTACGAAGGAAGGTTTCATTCAGAACAGGATACGGGACGCGATGAGGTGGATGAACATCCACCTGATGTGCGTTCGGCATGACAGGCAGCGATCAGGCGATGACTCGCCCGCGCGGCGTAGCCGCTCCCGAGTGATCTAGGCGGATTGGCTGTGCGGGATGCGCTCCGCTTGACACGTTTCGCTGTGAGGTGGGAGATTTCCCACCTGATCCTTAACCGGATACGTTTTGCGTTGAGGTGGAAGAACTTCCACCTGACCGGAACCGGAAACAGTTCGCGTTGAGTTGGCGGAAACGCCACCTGAAGCGGAACCCTCTTCCTCTCAGCCGTTGCGATGGTCGCGGATCAGTGGGATCAGCCTCTCAGCGCCTGGCGACCTCGCCCTGCCAAACCTCTTCGTCTCTCACCGAGCGTTGCATGGTCGGATACGTGTGGAGTCGGACGCCACCAGGAGCTATGAAATCACGGCTCCTAGACCGGTATGCGAGGAACGAGCATGGTCGGCGGCGCGGTGATCTCGAGCGGGTGATGACGGTCGGCCGCCGACACCCGGCCGGGAGCCGGTTTCAGACTTCCCAAAGCGTGTGCCTTTCAGCGCTCGGCGGTCTCTTTTCTTCTCGGGGGGGTCTAAACCTCGCCTAGGCCGGGATGCGTAATTTCTCTTCCTCTGGATCGAGCGTCGTTTTCGTCCAGAGCCGGTCGGCAACGGCAAACGGATCGACGTTGATCGTGTGCGCAAAGTCGCTCACCCGGGCGACCAACTCCG
>NZ_CAIZIZ010000370.1 GCF_903933125.1 uncultured Lamprocystis sp.
GGGCGGTTTGCGCGCTTCGAATGACTCCTCTTCGTCGCCCTGCTCGATATAGCGCCACAGATGACGGTTATCGTCGCGGTAGTCCACCTCGGTATCGGTGAAATAGACCTTGGGCGAGAGATCCTGCTGGCGGCGGGTGCGGGCAATGTAGGTGATCGCCAGGACGGCGCGACACCTCGGCAATACTCTGCAGAAAGGGCAGAATCGCCTTGCCGTTCGGACTGCGCGAGATCGTCCACACCGTCCGCGACACCAACCCCAGCGTCTGCTCGCCCAGGTCGGCGGCGACTTGCGGCAGTTCCTCCAGGTACACCAGGACCGGCTCGAAGCCGCGGCCGATGCGGCAGATCAGCGAGGCCCCCTCCAAATAATCGGTGATCCCCGCCGGACTCAGCAGCGCTTGAGCCTCGGCGATACAGTCCGGGAACACCTGGTCGAGCTGCGGAAAACTGCAGCGCAGTTGCCGGCGCAAGGGCTGGAGTGACTCGGCCGTCGGGATGGTGAGTGTGGGCATAAGGCCTCGGGGGCTGCGGTGAGGGACGCTTGATCAGGGTCGCGGGGACAGTATATCGCCATCGGACGTGATAACCGGGCGTAGGGGCGGGTTTCAAACCCGCCCCTACACCAAGGGTCTGGCCGGATATCAGGCAAGAAGGCGATAGCGATGCGGACCGGCAGCGGGACCTGGCCGGTGGTCCACCGCAACCAGGATGGATGTTGTCGTAATCGAAACTGACGACCGCACCGACCCGCGGGTTGTCGCGGGAGAGAACTTTTTGCTCCTCCGCAATGTCGAAACGCTAACCTCTGGTCCGGGCATCGAATCCCCGGTGACCTGGCGCCGATCGGACTTGAATAACTCCCGATGTCGTCCTCCAAGCCCCTGTTTCGATAGACAATCAACCAAGAGGAAACGAAGATGAGCTGGAAAGAACAACTCGACAAAGCGGTTGCGGCTGTCAAAGAGGCCGCCACCAGCGAAAACGCGCGGGAGATCGCGGGCAAGGCGAAAACGGCGGCGATTGGTCTGGTCGAGAAGGTCAAGACCGGAGCGCTCGACGCGGCCGATGCGTTCGTCGAGGCCAATCGCGATGCCTCGTCGCTGTCGGTGCGCTTCCTGAACGCGGATCTCACCATCCTTTCGCCCGCGGAGGGCATCTCGGTGACCAGGCCGGATGCGGCGACGCTCGTGGTCGACGACGGGTCTGGCAATAGTCTTGTCATCAACGCGGGTGCCAAACCCGCCTATGTTGCCGAGACGATCGGCTCGGTCGCCAAACTCAGCCACAACACCTTCGATCTGGGTCAAGAAGACGGCGTGAACGTCGTCGTCATCAAACTCTGACCGGTGCGAGTCACTAGGCGCCTCGGCGCCTTGCGTAAACTCGGCTAAGGTGATTTCCGACAATTTGGATATCGGTCAGTGTAGGTGCGACTTCAGTCGCACCTGCGTCCGAGCCGATGGTGGGTGGTATAGCGTTCGCACCTGATATCCAGACAGACCTTCGTGTAGGGGCGGGTTTGAAACCCGCCCCTTGTCCGGTTATCACGTCCGAAGGCTATATCCGGTGTTCCGGAAATCACCTAACCCACTGCTTGATGGATCAAGTGCAGGCAGCCCCAGGCGGCAAGCCCCGCGGCCAGATCGTCGAGCATGATGCCCAGACCGCCGCGCACCCGCCGCTCCAGCCAATAGATGGGCCAGGGCTTGAGAATATCGAAGAAACGGAACAGCAGGAATCCGGCAAGCACCCACACCCAGCCGGGCGGCGCCGCGGTGAGGGTCACCAACAGACCGGCGAATTCATCCCAGACGATGGCGCCGGGGTCGGCGCTGCCCAGATCGCGGGCGGTGCGGTCACAGGCCCAGACACCGACGAGGATCAGGACCGCCAGCACCGCCAGATAGGCGCCGAGCGGCAAGGGGGCCAGGATCAGGTAGAGCGGCAGCGCCGCCAGGGTCCCAAAGGTGCCGGGCGCCCGCGGGGCCAGACCGGAACCGAAGCCGAAGGCGATCCAATGGTGCAGGCGGCGCGGATTGAATCCTGCCTTGACCGCTCTGGACGTCTCAGGACGCATCGCACGAGTCCGCCGACGCGAAGTGGTCGAAACCTGCATGTGCAAGTGCGAACGGGGTTCCCGCCGGTGTCGTACAGACCAGTCCGGCCCCGCGGTCGACCCGTCCGATGACGGTCAGCGGGCAGCCGCAACGCGCGGCGATTGCGGCGAGCCGATCCCGGTGAACCGACGGCAGGCAGAAGCAGAGTTCATAGTCGTCGCCGGAAGCCAGCGGTAGACTCCAGTCGCCGGTCGTCTGCACGGCCACGGCAACCGCGTCGCTCAAGGGCAGCGCCGCCAGATCGAGCGCGCCGGCCAGTCCGCTCGCCGCCAGGATATGCCCCAAATCCGCCGCCAGACCGTCGGAGACATCGATCATGGCGCCGGCAAGTCCGCGCAGGGCGAGCCCCAGCGCGACCCGCGGGGTCGGCCGTTCGAGCCGCGTCCGCAGGGTCGGCGGCGGCAGTTGGCCGGCGAGCAGTGCGCGCAGGGCGAACCCCGCATCGCCCAGGGTTCCGCTCACGCAGATCAGATCCCCCGGCCGTGCGCCGCCGCGCCGCACCTCGGCACCCGCGGGGATGAACCCATGCACCTGGACCGTGATCGAGAGCGGACCGCGCGTCGTATCCCCACCCACCAGACTCACCCCGTACTCCTGCGCCAGCCGCCCGAAGCCGCGGGCGAAATCGGCGAGCCAGTCTGGTGCTGTCGTCGGCAACTCGACCGGCAGGGTCAGCGCCAGGGTCGCCCAGGCCGGCTCCGCCCCCATCGCCGCCAGATCGCTCAGACCGACCGCCAGCGACTTGTGACCGATCGCCTCGGCAGCGCAGTCGGCGAGGAAATGCACCCCGCTCGCCAGGGTGTCGATGCTCACGGCCAAGCGCTGCCCGGCCGGCACGGCCAGCACGGCGCAATCGTCGCCCACGCCCAAGAGGACATCCGCCCGGGACGTCCCGAGCGCGGCGAAATGAGTACGGATCAGGTCGAATTCGGACAAGGGCAATCCTGACAGGCGAGAGTCGGGCCGCACGCCGACGAAGAGTGCGCAGGATAACCCAGGGCGGGCGGCGGCTGGCGGATCAATCATGTCTTTCCGGTAACGGCCAAGGCGCCCGCGCCACCCCGGAACATGAAAGTCCTCTCGACCGCTGCGTAGTCAGGGCTTCCAGCCCTGACCTTACCAGTCCCCACTCCGACAGGCCAGGATGGCCTGACGACGCACTTTCACGGTAAGCCTGCATGGAATCCCGTCGCTAGCCCAGTAGGCTTTGAGCCCC
>NZ_CAIZIZ010000371.1 GCF_903933125.1 uncultured Lamprocystis sp.
GGAAAACATCGGTCAGTGTCACGGCCTTGATCATTAATCCGGCCAGATCCAAGCCGGCATCGTCGCGGCCGGGGGCCGCTCCTACCGGAGGAGCGGCCCACGGCCGCGACGGGCTGCCGCAATGACGGGTCAGCTGGCCGGAATTATGATCAAGGCCCCGCCGGTTTGAGCGTGAGCCTGGAGTCGGCAGGGATCTGGTCCCTGTCGTTGTCGGTTTTTCGTTTCCCGTTTTTCGTAACCCGATGCTTGAAAAGCATTAACCAAGAACGAAAAACCGCAAACTAAAGACCGTTCAGTCTATGCTAAGCTAACTGAAAAAGTCGGCTACTGGTCAAGTTTGCCTGATATCGAACCTATTTTTGGAGTAAGAGACACATGGCCCGAATTACCGTTGAGGATTGCCTCAATCACGTGGATAACCGTTTCTCCCTGGTCCTGCTCGCTACCAAGCGGGCGCGCCAACTGGCCAACGGGGTCGAGCCGACCCTGCCATGGCAGAAGGACAAGCCCACCGTCATGGCGCTGCGCGAGATCGCCGAGGGCCATATCACCAACGAGTTCGTGCAGGCCGCGCAGAAGCACATCGATGAGAGCGCGGCGGCGCTGGAGCAACGGCTGGCGTTGGAGCTCGCCGCCGAACTGCGCGAACTGGATACCGATAAGGATTGAGGCGATTCCCGGCAGTCGCCTGAACACGCGAGCCCGACTTGAGTGGTCCACCACGCTATCTGATCAGTGACCTGTGCGCTTACCTGGAGCCTTATCTCCCGCCGGAGCAGGTGAGCGAGGTCTATCGCGCCTATCTGTTTGGAGCCGAAGCCCACGAGGGTCAGAAACGTAAGTCAGGGGAGCCTTACATCTACCACCCGCTGGCGGTGGCGCGCACGCTGGGCGAGATGCGCATGGACTACAAGTGCCTGATCGCCGCCCTGTTGCACGACGTCATTGAGGACACCCCGGTCTCCAAGGAAGACCTCGCCGCCGTCTTCGACGACGAGATCGCGGAACTGGTCGACGGGGTCAGCAAGCTGTCCCAGATCGATTTCGCGTCCCGTGCCGAGGCGCAGGCCGCCAGCCTGCAGAAGATGCTGCTGGCGATGACCCGCGATATCCGGGTGATCCTGATCAAGCTCGCTGACCGCCTGCATAACATGCGCACCATGGGGGTGATGCGGTCCGAGGCGCGGCGGCGGATTTCCCGTGAGACGCTCGATATTTTTGCCCCCATCGCCAACCGCCTCGGGATCAACAGTATCCGGGTCGAGTTGGAAGAACTGGGCTTCAGTCACTACTGGCCGTGGCGTCATCTGGTGCTGGAGCGGGCGGTGCAGAAGGCTGCCGGGGAACGTTCGGAGCTGCTGGGGACGGTCGAGGCGGCGCTCAAGCGGCGGCTCGAGCAGGAGGACATCCCCGGCGAGGTGACCGGGCGCTGTAAGAACCTGTACAGCATCTACCGCAAGATGCGTGATAAACGGCGGTCCTTCTCCGACCTGGTGGATGTCTTTGGCCTGCGGGTGACCGTGGATCGGGTCGATACCTGTTACCGGGTGCTGGGCCAGGTCCATAACCTCTACAAGCCGGTGCCGGGGCGCTTCAAGGACTATATCGCGATCCCCAAGGCGAATGGCTACCAATCGCTGCACACGGTGCTGTTCGGTCCCCAGGGTGTGCCGATCGAGATCCAGATCCGCACCGCGGCCATGCAGCGTAGCGCCGAGTCGGGGATCGCGGCGCACTGGATGTATAAAAGTGGCGGTCAGAGTTCCGCGCCGGCCCTGGCGCTGGCCAACGAGTGGCTCCAGAACCTGCTGGATATGCAGCGCAGTGCCGGCAACTCGGTCGAGTTCCTGGAGCACGTGAAAGTCGACCTGTTCCCGGACGAGGTCTATGTCTTCACGCCCAAGGGGCGCATCCTTACGCTCAAACGTGGGGCCACGGTCGTGGACTTCGCGTACGCCATCCACTCGGATATCGGCAACACCTGCGTGGCGGCGCGCATCGACCGGCGGATGGCGGCGCTCAATACCCCCCTGCGCAGCGGCCAGACCGTGGAAATCATCACCGCGCCCGGGGCCAAGCCCAACCCGTCCTGGCTCAACTTCGTCGTCTCCGGTAAGGCGCGGGCGAGCATTCGCGGCTTCCTCAAGAACCTCAAGCAACTCGAGGCCGAGGCTTTGGGGCGGCGCCTGCTGAACGCGGAGCTGGCCGGTCTGGGAACCGAGGTCGACCGGGTCGACTCGGGGCGCCTGAGTGTCTACCTGGCGGATGCCGGCCTCCCGGAGGTCGCGGCCCTGCTTGCGGATATCGGACTGGGCAACCGCTCGCCGCTGTTGGTCGCGCGCCGACTGGCCGGCGGTGTTGGGGAGTTGCCCGCGCCCGAGCTTGATCCTGGAGCCGATCTCCACCCCCATCGGCTGGCGATCCGCGGCACCGAGGGCATGGTGGTCACCTTCGCGCGCTGTTGCCGCCCGATCCCGGGGGACCCCATCGCCGCCCTGTTCAGCCCGGGGCGCGGCATTGTGGTCCACCGCCAGGAATGCCGTAACCTCGGCAGCCTGGAGACCAAGCGGGACAAACGGCTGCAGGTCGAGTGGGCGCCGGAGCCGGACGGCGACTTTCCGGTCGAGATCCGGGTCGAGATCAACAACCGCTGCGGCGCCCTGGCGATGGTCGCCGCCGCCATCGCTGAACAGGGCTCGAACATCGAGAATGTCCAGTCGAAGGATCGGGACGGCATGACCACCGCCCTGGAGTTCCTGGTTGCCGTGCGCAGTCGCCGCCATCTGGCGCGCATCATGCGGCGGCTGCGCCAGATTCCTCTGGTGATCCGGATCGTCCGCGTCGGCCGCTGACCCTTGCCGCTTCAGCCGACGGCTGTCTTCCCACCCGGACGCCTGACCGGCACCTTGAGCGTGACCAGTTCCTCGGCGCTGGTCGGGTGGATCGCCACCGTGTCATCCAGGTCGGCCTTGGTGGCGCCCATTTTTAGCGCGACTGCAAACCCCTGAAGCATCTCGTCCACGCCATCGCCGATCAGGTGGATGCCGACCACCCGCTCTTCGGGACCGGTACAGATCAGCTTCATCGCGGTACGCGGGCCCCGGTCGTTCAGCGCGTAGCGCATCGGGGTGAAGCTGGTCTCATAGACCGTCAGCGTGTCGCCGTAGAGCGTGCGTGCCTCCGGCTCGGTGAGTCCAACACGCCCGACCGGCGGGTGGGAGAAGACCACGGTCGGCACGTTGGCATAATCGAGCTTGAGGTTCTGCTCACCGCCGAACAGGCGCCGCGCCAGACGGCGGCCGGCAGCCACCGCCACCGGGGTCAGCGGTTCGCGGCCGGTCACGTCGCCGATGGCATAGACGCCCGGCACATTGGTGTTCTGGAATTCGTCGACCTTGACGAGGCCATTGGGCGCGACTTCGACTCCCGCCGCGTCCAGTCCGAGATTGGCACTGTTCGGCGCGCGGCCCACCGCCCAGATGATGGTGTCGAAGCCGGTGAGCGGCTCGCCGGTGCGCGGGCGCAGGGCGAGTCCGTCGGCGTGCTGCTCAAGGCCAGCCACCTCGAATTGGAGGTTCAGGCGAATGCCTTCCGCGCGCATGGACTCGGCCAAGGCTTCGCCAACCATGGGGTCGAAGAGCCATAACACCCGGTCTTCCAGCGCCACCACGGTCACCTCGGACCCAAGTGCGCGCAGCACGCCGGCCAGTTCGACACCGATGTAGCCGCCGCCGATCACCGCGACGCGGCGCGGCTGCTGTTCCAGTTCGAAAAATCCGTCCGAGGTGATGCCGAGTTCATTCCCCGGCATCCGCGGGACCAAGGGGCGGCTGCCGGTCGAGATGACGATGTGGTCGGCGGTGTAGCGGGTGCCGTCGACTTCCACGGTGCGCGCATCGATCAGCCGGCCCAGACCCGTGATGTGGGTGATGCCCTCGTGGGTGACATAGCCTTCCCAGTAGTCGTTGATCCCCTTAACGTAGCGGTTGCGCCCGGCGACCAGGGTCGGCCAGTCGAAGCCATCGGCCTGTGCTCGCACGCCGAAGCCGGGGCCGTCATGCACGGCGCTCGCCAGGTGAGCGGCGTACCACATCACCTTCTTGGGCACGCAGCCGCGGTTGACGCAGGTGCCGCCGAGTCGGCTGGGGTCGATCAGCGCGACCCGCTGCCCGAGTTGCGCAGCCCGTTCAGCCACCGCCAAGCCGCCGCTGCCGCCGCCGATAGCGATCAAATCGAAGTGTTGACTCATGTCGTGATGCTCCGGGAATATTTTGGTGAAAGCGGGGGATAACCGCCGACGTGGTCGTGTTTTGAGACCAGCTCGACCGGAAAAAAAGCGCACCCTGCGCGGTATGCGATGTTTTTCGATGGGATCGGCCCCGGCAGACTCTCAAGATTCCGGTCACTTGGGCTCGCCGGGTGCGTAGTCAGGCCATCCTGGCCTGACACCGTCAGGGCTGGAAGCCCTGACTACGCACGTCGCTGACCGGGATTACGATCAAGGGCGTTTAGCGCTTGGCCAGCCACTCGGCCAGCTTGTCGGAGCCGCCGATGTGTTCCCCGTTGATGAAGACCTGGGGCACGCTGGCGACCTTGGCGACCGCGCGCAGGGTTTCGTCCGTGTAATCGCGGTTCAGCACCAACTCCTCATAGACGATTCCGGCGTCTTTCAGGTCCTGCTTGGCCTTGGCGCAGAACGGACAGCCGTTACGGCTGAACACGGTCACGTCCAGGGGCTTCGCGGCATTCGGCGCCAGGTAGGCGAGCATGGTATCCGCGTCGGAGACTTCGAAGGGGTCACCCGGCAGGTCGGGCTCGATGAACATCTTCTCGATCACGCCGTCGCGCACCAGCATGGAGTAACGCCAGGAGCGCTTGCCGAAGCCAAGGTCGTTTTTGTCGACCAGCAGCCCCATGCCGCCGGTGAAGTCACCGTTGCCGTCCGGGAGGAAGGTCAGGGCCTCCGCGCGCTGGACTTTTTGCCACTCGTTCATGACAAAGGTGTCATTGACCGAGACACAGACCACGGTGTCCACGCCCGCGGCCTTGAAGGCGGGGACCAACTGGTTGTAGCGCGGCACATGGGACGAGGAGCAGGTCGGGGTGTAGGCCCCCGGCAGCGAGAAAACTACCACGGTCTTGCCGGCGAATACCTGATCGGTCGTCACATCGACCCATTCGGTCCCCTGACGGGTATGGAAGGTCACCGCGGGGACGCGCTTTCCGGTACGATCTTCAAACATCTCTTCGGGTCTCCTGAGGTTGATGAGCCGTGGCTCACTGAGTCATCGCGGCGGGGTGTCCGCCGATGTGCGATAAGATACAGAGCGTAGATCGATCTGAAAAATGGATTATAAGTATCATATCGATCGTCAGAGCCGATTAAAGGTGCTTGCCGGGCGGTCCGGTCGTCAAACCCTTGAATCGGCCTGGATATGGGGTGCGCGGCCGTGACTTCCACCCGCGTCGGATTGATCCGGCTCCTGCTCGATCGCCGTGGGTTCGGCGGGTCGCGTCTCATGTGCTGGCGCCGTCCGCGGCCGGTCAGACCAGATGCTGACCCGCCGCGGAGCGCCGAGTGACGCCGTTGCGGCAATCGTCTAAGCGGTCGCCTTCGGGATGCGGATCTTCTGCCCTGGGTAGATCAGGTTCGCGTCCTTGATGACTTCGCGGTTGGCCTCGAAAACGCGCGGGTACGCGTTGGCGTCGCCGTAGAAGCGTTTGGCGACGGCCGAGAGCGAGTCACCCTTCGCGATGACATAAAACTCAACTTCGGCGGTTTGGGGCGGGGCGGTGAGTCCGTCGACGTTGATCGACTCGACGCCCTTGACGTTGCCCGCCATGAGGACCGCCTTCTCCAGCGCTTCCGGGCTCGCCGCCTCCCCGGCGAGCGAGACGACGCCCTTGTCGTAGGTTACAGTCAGACCCTTGATCCCAGGGTTGTCCTGCTCGATCTCCTGGCGGATCTTGTCGCTCGCCTCGGCCTCGTTGCCGAAGACTTTCTTGCCCACGTCTTTCACGAAATCAAAGAGTCCCATGATGTCCTCCACTGGTGTTGTTGCGGTTGGTTGTTGCGGTCCGTGACAAAGCTAGCACAAGACGCGGACTTTCGCTGTCAGGGGGCGGCGTTCGTCGTCGCTCGACCCTGTGAAAGGGAAATGCTAAGGTCGCCGTTGTCCGGTTGAACCTGGCACCGCCGCTCAGCTGTCGGCAGCGCGCGGCGCAGCGCCATCAACTCCCTTGATAACCCCTTGAAGAAGCGGATGCACCGCGAAAAAGTGAGTTTATGAACGAGATCAGAGTCGCGATTACCGGCGCCGGCGGTCGGATGGGGCGCATCCTGGTGCAGGCGGTGATCGAGTCCGACGGCTTGGTGCTGGGGGCGGCGAGCGAGCAGCCGGGTTCCAGCCTGATCGGGGCGGATGCGGGTGAACTGGCCGGGGTCGGGCGGCTCGGCGTCGGTTTGGTCCCGGATCTTGCTGCCGCGACGGATGCGTTCGACGTGCTGATTGATTTCACCGCACCGTCCGCGACCATGACGCACCTGGCACTGTGTCGCGCGGCCGGTAAGTTTATGGTGATCGGTACCACCGGGCTCGACGCTGCTCAGCGTGCCGCGGTGACCGCGGCCGGGGAGCAGATCGGCATCGTTTTTGCGCCCAATATGAGCGTGGGCGTCAACCTCTGTTTCAAGCTGCTCGACATCGCCGCCCGCGTGCTCGGTGATGAGGTGGATATCGAGATTATCGAGGCGCATCACCGCCACAAGGTGGACGCTCCCTCCGGGACCGCGCTGCGCATGGGCGAGGTGGTGGCCGCGGCCCTGGGGCGGGACCTCAAGGACGTCGCCGTCTATGGGCGCCAAGGCCACACCGGCGCGCGTGAGCGGCGCACGATCGGGTTTGAGACCATCCGCGCCGGCGACGTGGTGGGCGAGCATAGCGTCTGGTTCGTCGCCGACGGCGAGCGGATCGAGATTGCTCACAAGGCATCGAGCCGCATGAACTTCGCCAAGGGCGCGGCGCGGGCGGCGCGCTGGATCGGTACGCGCGGGCGTGGGTTCTACGATATGCAGGACGTACTGGGGCTGCGGGATCTGTAGCTTTTCGTCTTAGGGTGCCAGCCGCTCGACCACCCACTCCTCGGCAACTGCACGGCGGTAACGGAAGCGGTCATGCAGCCGGCTGGCGCGGCCCTGCCAGAACTCGATTTCCGTCGGCTCGACGCGATAACCTCCCCAATAGTCCGGCAGCGGTATCTCCCCGTCAGCGAAGCGCCGCTGCATTTCCGCGACCTTCTGCTCCAGGAGTGAGCGCGAGGTAATCACCTGACTTTGGGGTGAGGCCCAGGCACCGATCTGACTGCCGCGCGGACGGGTGGCGAAATATTTGAAGGATTCCGCCGCGGAGATGCGGTGCGCCCGGCCGACGATCTTCACTTGACGCGCCAAGGCGACCCAGGGCAGGAGCAGCGCCACGCGCGGGTTGGTCTCGATCTCCTTGGACTTGCGGCTCTCATAGTTGGTGAAAAAGACGAATCCCTGGTGGTCATAGAGCTTCAGGAGCACGGTGCGCAGCGATGGCTGACCAGCGGCGTCGACGGTCGCCAGGCTCATCGCATTGGGCTCCGGGAGGTCTTGGGCGATGGCCTCCGCGAACCAGCGCTGGAACTGACGCAGCGGGTCGGGCTCCAGTTCGGCCTCGGAGAGTCCGTGGGCCATGGCGGCGTTGCGGAAGGACTCTGGGTTCGTGTTCATGGGGCCAGTCCTGATCGACAATCGGGAAGAGGTTGACGGTTCTGCTGGCGGTCAATATGGCGGCGCATGCTGCCCTTTGGAACCCGCTTTGTCCTGCGTGCAGGACGCTCACTGTAAAGCTAATACAGAACATTGGTAGAAATGCTTAGTCAAAGGCGTAACGCGTCGTTAACTTGCAGGGTTAAGACCGATATATTTGGTCGGCGAATCACCGCGGGGCCCGCGCCGATTCCCGTTGCGACGGGGGCGCGTTCGGAGGACACGACGGGCGGGCAAGACAGCGGCTTTTTTTTTATCACTACGAGGAGATCGAGCGATGACCCGCGACCAACAGATCAAAGCGATTGAAAAAGACTGGGCCGAAAATGTCCGCTGGACGGATGTAAAGCGCGGCTACACCGCCGCCGATGTGGTCCGTCTGCGCGGCAGTGTGCAGCCCGAGCACACGCTGGCCCGGCGCGGTGCCGAGCAGCTTTGGAATCTGGTGCGCGGCGGGGCCAAGAAGGGCTACGTGAACTGTATGGGCGCCATCACGGCCGGTCAGGCCATGCAGCAGGCCAAAGCCGGCGTCGAGGCCATCTATCTGTCCGGCTGGCAGGTTGCCGCTGACGGCAACACCTCCGAGACCATGTACCCGGACCAGTCGCTCTACGCCTACGACTCGGTGCCGACCATGGTGCGGCGTATCAACAACACCTTCAAGCGCGCCGACGAGATCCAGTGGTCGCGCGGCATCGGCCCCGGTGATGCGGACTACATCGATTACTTCCTGCCGATCGTGGCGGACGCCGAGGCCGGTTTCGGCGGCGTGCTCAACGCCTTCGAGTTGATGAAGAACATGATCGTCGCCGGTGCCGCCGGGGTGCACTTCGAGGATCAACTCGCCGCGGTGAAGAAGTGCGGTCACATGGGCGGCAAGGTGCTGGTGCCGACCCGTGAAGCGGTCGAGAAGCTGATTGCCGCCCGTCTGGCGTCCGACGTGATGGGTGTGCCCACCCTGCTCCTGGCGCGTACCGATGCCGAGGCCGCCAACCTCCTGACCAATGATGTCGATCCGAACGATAAGGCGTTCCTGACCGGCGAGCGGACCCCCGAGGGCTTCTATGTGGTCAAGAACGGCCTGGAGCAGGCCATCAGCCGCGGTGTCGCCTACGCCCCCTATGCCGACCTGGTGTGGTGCGAGACCGGTACGCCGGATTTGGGCTTCGCCCGCGAGTTCGCCCAGGCCGTGCTGGGCAGCAGCCCCAATAAGTTGTTGGCCTACAACTGTTCGCCCTCGTTCAACTGGAAAAAGAACCTGGACGACGCGACCATTGCCAAGTTCCAGGACGAACTGTCGGACATGGGCTACAAGTACCAGTTCATTACGCTGGCCGGTATCCACAATATGTGGTACAACATGTTCGACCTGGCGTACGACTACGCCCGCGGCCAGGGCATGAAGCACTACGTTGAAAAGGTTCAGGAGCGCGAGTTCGTCGCCCGCGAGCGCGGCTACACCTTCGTCTCCCACCAGCAGGAAGTGGGTGTCGGCTACTTCGACGACATCACCACCGTCATCCAGGGCGGCCACTCCTCGGTCACCGCACTGCATGGGTCCACGGAAGAAGAACAGTTCTGATTCCTGCCTGATCTTCGCCTGATCGACACCGGCCAGGGATGGCCGGTGTTGTAGGATGCGGTGAGGCACGAACCGCATCGGCCGCGATTCAACAGTTTGGCGAATGTTCCACCCGCGTCAGGAGAACCGTAGGGTCCGCTGTGCGGACCGACGACCGTGCAGATCGCGCGGCGGCCGGGTTTATGACCAAGGCCCCTCAGCGCCTGTACAGTGTCGCGAATGTGGGCGCCCGATTGCGCCGCAGATGAGCGATATTCCTCGCCCCCAAGCTTCTCCAGACTGGCCGCTCGCCGCCTGAATGCCGATCCCCGGTTCATGGCCGATCGCCATCGACTACACGCCATCGCCGTTCTGATGCGCGACTCCAGTGACACCCACCCCTGGGTCCGCTCAAACCCTTGATGACCAGAAACCGCGGCCCCCTCATAATGCCGAGACCCGTCGGCTGGATCATGCGCGAGGCAAGATGACCGTCGCAAATACTGAAAACGCAGCATCGGCCGACGATGAGGACTCCGCCCCCCTGGAGGAGCTCGCGTCCGACAGCACCGGCAGCGGTCTCGAGGCGGAGCCCCAGGTTGACTCGGGTGATATTCGTGCGCCCTTTGATCCAAAGCTGATCGACGTGACAACGAACCAGCGGACAGTTGACTCCCTAGTGGCGCGACTAAAGCACGGCGAGTTGGATCTTTCGCCGGATTTTCAACGTCGTGCGAATCTATGGAACGATAAGCGCAAGAGCGGCTTGATCGAGTCGATGCTACTACGTATTCCCATCCCGTCACTCTATGTTTCGGAAGATAAGGATGGCAATTATCAGGTCGTCGATGGGTTACAGCGTATGTGCGCTATCGCCCATTTTGTGGAAGTGAGCAGCCTGAACAAGGCACTGGGATCGAAATTGGATCCGCTCCGGCTCGCTGACGACATGCAATCTCTCAATGAGTTAAAAAGCAAACCATTTCTGGAATTACCAAGGCCCCTGCAACGCCGCATCATGGAGACGGAACTTACGCTTCACGTCATCCGCGCAGGTACGCCGACCAATGTTAAGTTCAACATCTTCTCCCGGATCAATCAGGGCGGCCTACCTCTCAATGCCCAAGAGATCCGCAATGCGATTTATCCCGGAAAATGGCGTGAGCATGTTCGGCGCATGGCGGCCAGCCAGGCATTTCGCTCGGCCACTGAGGGTAAGATCAAGGGTGAGCGACTGGAGGATCACGAGCTCGTTCTGCGCTTCGCCGCATTATTCTCCCTGCCGCCCGGCGAAAAGCGCGGTTCGGACGAAAACCTCGATGATTTCCTTAACCGATTTGTCGAGGAGCGTTCGGCGGGTTGGGACGACCGGAGATGGCAGGCTCTTGAGTGCGCTTTTGAACGTGCCATGCAGGCTGCGCCCCGCGTCTTTGGTCGAATTGCTTTTCGTAAGTATTCGGGTCAGGACCACGCGAGAAGCCCGATCAACCGCGGTCTCTTTGAAGCGGAGTCGGTTGCCGTGGCCCAGAGGCCCGAATCCGAGATTGCGCGCCTTGTGCTGGCATCGCATCAAGTTGCCGAGGCATTTGCGCGACGATTTGCCGACGAGAACGACAGGGATTTTGCCAGCGCCTTACTCTACGCAACCGGCAAAGGCTCAGCATCCAACAAACGGTTAGAAGTCATACACTCGATTTTTGACGAGGTACTCCGTGCTTGAGCGCATTCGTTTAGGTAATTTCAAGGCCGCTCGCGATCTTGATCTACCGCTCGGGTCCTTGACTCTGCTCGCCGGCCTGAACGGCTCTGGTAAGAGTACGGTCTTACAGGCACTTGCGGCCATTCGCCAATCGTATACGCTTGGCTGTTCCACCGGGATGCGACTCGGTGGCCCCTTGGTCGCGCTCGGTCAGGGGATCGATGTCTTGAGCGAAGGGGCGAAGGAGGAAACGGTCACAGTGGAGACTCTTGATACTGGTGGCGTGCAACGGTGGACATACAGGGTCCCTGGCAAGGAGCCCGACGCCAGCGAGCTTGAGCTCATCGATTCACCGACCACTGCACGAGGCTTTGCCGTCACCGAGCATTTCCAATACCTTCAAGCCGACCGCATTGTCCCTCGCACTCTGTATCCCCAAGCAGACCAACAAGCGCGGAGCATTGGGATGTTGGGCAGTCACGGCGAGTTCACAGCAGACTTCCTCGCCCGAAATGGTGACCAGGTCGTCTCGGAGCGGCGACGCTGCTCTGCCGATAGCGTTGCATTGGATGCGGCCACCTGGGCGAAGATCGCCCCAACCCATCGATTGCTCGATCAGGTCAATGGCTGGCTTCAACAGATCAGTCCGGGCGCACGGTCACGCGCAGAGGCACTCAAGCGCACGGACGAGGTGATACTTCAGTTTCAGTATGTCGGACAAGCGAACGGACTGGATTCAAGCTATTATCGGCCAACCCACGTAGGATTTGGCCTGACCTATAGCTTGCCGATTCTCGTTGCATGTCTGGCTGCGCCGCCAGGCGCGTTGTTACTTATCGAGAATCCAGAAGCACATCTGCATCCGCAGGGGCAGGCAAAGCTTGGGGAACTGTTGGCCCGCTGCGCCGCGGACGGCGTTCAGATTATTGTAGAGACGCATAGCGATCATGTGCTGAACGGTATCCGGTTAACGGTCAAACGCGGGTTGATTACAGCCCAAGATGTACGACTCTGTTATTTCACCAGAGATGTATCGACTGGAGATTGTTACGTTGAACTGCCGTCTGTCCTGCCAAACGGCCAACTGAGCAACTGGCCGGAGGGTTTCTTCGACCAGTGGGAGAAAAGCCTGGACGCTTTACTGGATTAGTCAGGAATGCGGCCACTGCCAATCTATTTCAATGAGCTGTCGTCCCCCTGCGTAGTGCCGGACAACACGCCCGGAGCGGAATGGCAGGCGCGGGCGATGACGTTATTCAACTGTGTGAGAGAGGTTTCGGGCCGGAAAATTGAGATCGATGTCGTCTTCATAGCCGGTCACTGGCATGGCCTTGCCGGAACAAAGCCGCTTTCTCAGTGGATAAAGCAGTGGATTGGAAATGACAACTTCAAATGGCTGTTGTCGCGGGTGAGGAACGTAGCGGCGTCGACACAGGATTGCGAGGTCAGTTTTGAAAACAAGAAAGCCGACGGTTTGACGCATGCCCACTTGGCCGGAAGTTGGGCATTTAGCTTCCCAGTGCCGGATTCGCCATGGCTTGCCCCGCAAGTTGCCGCTACAGAGCATTGCCTCGGCGTCGATGGGTTAGACGAGCACCAATGCGCTATCAGGAATCTTGGGACTTCTGATCATGTTCGCCATTGGCGGCAGGAGCTGGAGGACTGGGGTCGAGTCTTGGTCGGCAACAACGTAATCTCCAGTATTTCCGGCTATCCGCTCCTAATGTATCCGAATGACCACGGATATCCGCACGTCCATCTTGTCGATCCCGATATCATAAAAGAGGGACGCAAGGGAACGTTGGCAAAATACCGGATCGACGTATTCGAACGCATGGAAGGTTCTCCGCGCTGGGATAGCGAGGTGCGCCCTTGGATCGAGCGCCACCGGGCTGAGCTGCTAAGCTCATGGGAACGGTGCCGTCAAGGAGGTCACCCAGCCCAGATCACAGATTGACCCGATCGGAATACTGTATCCTGCGGGCATGACTCTAGTGCACTGATATGGTTGGCCGTTAGTGCGTGCTCTGTCTCGGGGGTCGACTCAGGATAATTCTCACGCAGGCTAATTGGGCCAGCCTAGAATAATCTGACTGGGACGGCTGTTCAGCGCAAATGATGGGTTTCGCAGCGCCGGCTGGCCGCCGCTTCGGCAAGGTGAACGTTTGGGAAGGCGAGCGCCTTGCGGTCTTGTGTCCCCGCAGACTAGACTTGACCATTACAACTTAGCTAATGAAGGCGCGGCGATGGTCCTCCAGGTCAACATCCATGAGGCGAAGACTCAACTTTCCAAGATCATCGCCCGGGCCTGTCGCGGAGAGGAGATCGTCATCGCCAAGGCCGGCCGACCGTTGGTGCGGCTGACCCCGATTGAGCAACAGCCAAGCGGTCGGCGCTTCGGCGCACTGCGGGGAAAGGCGCAGGTGGATGACCGATTCTTCGAGCCGCTGCCGGACGATGAGCTGCGCGCCTGGGAATGAGCGGGATGCGACTACTACCCACGCCCTGCTGTGGTGGCTGGACGGCGATGAGCACCTGTCGTTGCCGGCGCGCGAAGCCATCGGGGATCAGCACACCGTCGTTCTGGTCAGCGCTGCTTCGGCCTGGGAGATCGCCACCAAGGTGCGCATCGGCAAGCTGGCTGGGGCCATTCACGTCATCGAACACCTTCTCGACATCCTCGATTCCCAAGACTTTTTCCATCTTCCGGTCAGCCTCGAGCACGCCCGCCGGGCCGGCCTGATGCCCGGTGTACACCGCGACCCATTTGACCGGATGCTGATTGCCCAGGCGCAGATCGAGGGACTGATCCTGGTCAGTAACGAGACCCTGTTCGATTCCTTCGGCGTTGCGCGAGGGTGGTAGGCCCGCGATGACAGGACACAACGCGGGGGCCACGGACGCAGCCAAGGCACAGACAGTGGCGATCCTGCGCGCCCACCCGTCCGGACTGCGTTCGGATCAGGTGCGCAGTCGGCTGACCATTGCGGAGCCCTGGTGGCCCACCGAGCAGCGGCGGGTCGAGATCAGCCTCCCGGTCGAGCGCATCCCGCTTGAGTTGTTGGCAAACATCGCCCGTTGCGGCAATAGCGCGGAGGTCTTCCTCGGGCTACCCCGTGCAGATGATCCCCGGCGCCAATCACCGCGGGGCCTTCGCCCGCCCGGTCTTCACCTTCGCGTGTCGTCTGGTGATGACCGCCGGGGCGCTCAAGCTCACGGCGCCTAAATCGTAGCACTCTCACAGTACCAGTAGGTCGGATAGCACCCCCCGTTTCCTTCAATTTCTGAATTAACGGAGCGTAATCTTGAAAGCTGCTGTGGCGATCCCTGTGCAAATGGGAACTGCCCGCGTTCTCCTCGACTCAGTCGCCAGTATCCAAATCCCTGATCCAATCGCATCGTCCAGTTTCGACCGTTGGGCCATTCGAGACTTAGCTCTCGAGCGTGCGGCAGTGATGACTTGTGCTCCTCCAGAAACTCAAAACACCCGAGATCGGTAAACCGACCTTCAATCACTTCGGCTCGGACCTGTGCATCCCGCCAGTCGTGGAAAAGCTGATAGGGCTCGCGGGTATCGCTTCGGCTCAGCTTTTCTGTCGTAATCGTGATGCGTGTGTCGGGGGCGACTCCACCTGGGTAACCACGAAGTGCAGCCAGGAAACTGTGCAGTAGGAGAATTGCCAATGGGGATTTCAGGTACCGATCGGTATAGATGACCCGAGTAATGGATTCGGTTCCTTGGAGACGCTCGAGCAGCGTTCTATCCTGCTGACTGATCAACTGCCAAGCACGGGTACCGAAGTCGACGGACGGGCCATCCAGCTCAGTCAAGATGCGCAGTTCGCAAAGTCCGGCGACTGGACGACGCAACTCTCCTGGTGGCACTTCGCCCCAGGCAGCAGGGAGCGGAGCTAATTGGCTATGCCGCACCACGCTGACGAAACGTGTCTGATTCGCTCCGCTCCCCCAGCCGGGACGGGGCGAAAGTGCAGTCGGGTTGCTGGCAGCCCAGCAGACCGAATGATTCGTGCCCGATACCTCGGCGATCAGCGGCAGTGTGGATGATGTCCCGGTGAAAGGCGAGGGCGGACCATTCGAGATGTGGAACTTCGCCCCTATAACACTGGCGAGTGCCGCGATCTCATCGGCCTGAGTCGAGGGCAACGCGCTCAACAGGGTGCGCGAGGCGATAAGGCGAATAATTATTCCAGCGTTGGCCCAACGAAGCAGATCCTCACGCAACGGCCAAGCCAAGGGTTCCCAATCATCTGTCGCGCCGCTCAGATAGATTCGTACCTCGTCGATCGCTTGATGCTGGATCTCGCGCCGCAGCGCCATGTCGAGCGGCTCCAGTTCCAAGCGGGTGGCCGGGCCAAAGATGCGAAGATCATCAGGTAGCGCAAGGGCTGTCAGATAGCGCTCGCTTAATACTGCAGCCGCGGCGAGGCGGTCCAACAGGTCGACGTGATACTGAGTGTCGTTGCTCAGCAAACAGATTTGACAAGCCTTGTCGCAGTGGCATTCGAGCAGTTGCCGTGCAGCGGTTAGCAGGGCAGGTAGCTCCAAAATCGCTTGACCGACATAGCCAGCGCCGCCGCCGGCAGTATCGAATAGGTAGATCGAGTGGGCAGGCTCCCCGGCCATCCCACGGGTTGGGGATACACTGACGCCGATCTCGTCTTCTTCGATGCCGATGTGCTGGCACAGGGCTCGCCGCAGGACCACGGCGATCGAGAAAGCACTGACCTCGTCGATGGGTTGCGCACTATCCAGGACACGCAGTTGCAACTCGAAAACATCCGTATGGACTACGGTACCAAGCCGCAGCCCCTCTTTGATAACACCCGGCTCCGCGTTACCGGGACATTGGAGTTCCTGGTCGTTATTCCGGCCGCCGCGCAGGCGCTTGTGGGCTTTCAAAGAAAGCGGTCTATCGCCACCCGGCCCCATCGAGTCAGCCCGACCACAGCGCAGACACAGGGCATAGCCCTCGCTATGGAGACCGTCGCTTCGCTGGAAGATGTGACCGTTGGCACTAGATCGGTAGCGCCCCAGAGCCGGGGACGTTAGCGCCATCCAGGCAGCACCTTCCAACGAAATCAGAGGATCACGCACCGGGATGTATTGCTGAATGCTGACATTGTTGTGCGGCTGCCAGCGGATATCGACGGCAAAACCGGCTGGTTGCAGGTATTCCAGTCGCGTGAGCTTCGATGAATGACGCTCATTGCACTGGGGGCAACGCTCTGGACGGGTCGGTCTGGTGCCGCTGCCGCCACAGGCCGAGCAGCGCCAAACCCAGCGCAGAGACTGAACCTCGGTCCCGGCATTGAGTTGGGCCGGTAGGTGCCAGTTGAGCGAGACCCCACCACTGCGATAGACGCGTCCGTCCAGGGCCGTATCCGTGCCTGGCGCATAGTCGCGAATCGCGATGGCCAACTCGCGCGACGGCTCGCCGCGGCTTTGACCGCGGTTGTCTTCACGCTGATCGCGCCTTGCATTCAGGGTCTCGACGGTGCTCGTTTGGAGGGTAACCACCCCGGTCGGGAAGCCGTAGCCCGGAAGGAAACCCCGGGTTGCCAACTCGCCCAGTAGATATTCCTCGCGAAGGCGTTTCAATTGGAAGCCGATGGCGCGCTCCGGCTTGCTGTTGCCCTCGCGGGTGTTCAACACCTCCAGGTTGGCAAGCAGTGCATCGAGTTCATCGCGCCAGCTGACCTCCACAGTCTCCAGCGCGGCCCCGGCCTGTGCCAGCAGCCGCTCGGCGGGGATCCCGGACAGGGATGACCGGCGGCACAAGCGTTGCAGCGGCGCCTTCATTGCGTCGATGGTGTTGGTTTGGCGGCACCAGTCTTGGAATCGCGTTGAGGGCGATGAGTGACCATCGCCGTCCTGCCGTTCAAAAAACCAACCGGCGGTCAATCGGAAGGGTCCGTCGCTGGTCTCCCCGAATAGGAAATCGGTTAGGGCCAGCGCGTTGATGTGCCGCTGCACGATACGCCCGCTCTGCAACGCCACCTGTGGCACTGCCAATGCCGTCTCAAATGGCCACAACGGATTGCGGAAAACGGCCTCGCCCTGGGGCGTGTTCTTGCAAAGCGTGAAGCTCAGCGCGGCCGTCTCACCGCGGCGCCCGGCACGGCCTGCGCGCTGCAGGAAGTTGGCGGGATGGGGTGGGACATTGTTCATGGCGACCGCGGATAGACCGCCGATGTCCACGCCCATCTCCATCGTAGTCGAGCAACTCAACAGGTTGATCTTTCCCTCCTTGAACTCGCCCTCGCGGCGGGTCAACAGGCCACCGTCGATCTGGGCCGAATGCTCGACCGCCCGGAAGTAATGGCTGAAGGCAGCGATCCGATCATTGATGTCCGTCCAGGCGCCGTCCCGGCGCAACTTTGCGATCACTGGGTCCGTCGTCAGCCAATGCTCGGCTTGTACCGGGTCGCCATCCCAGAAGGGCGTGGGCAATTTAGGCATCTGAACCTTACCTCGACTTTGGCCATTTCAGGGAGTCGAGGCCAGTTGATTCAGCACGCGTTGCCAATCCTGGCGGGAAATAACGAGGGCGTCCGGGTCTGCGGTTGAGTTGACGAAATTCGCCGCCGCCCAACTGGTGCGGCGCACCA
>NZ_CAIZIZ010000372.1 GCF_903933125.1 uncultured Lamprocystis sp.
CGAAGATTTTCCGAAATTTAAGAGCGCAATTTCAAACTGCTTGATCAATGCGAATACTCAATGCAAGAGTGAGATGGAAACCTTATTTTCATTAAAATTTCAACGTATTAGAAAATCGCAAATTATTCCTATTTAGAGTATTGATAGCCGATCCAATTTCGTTGACTTTACTGAAGTGGATTTGAATGCCTGGCAGATGGGAACGGGCAACACACTTAGCGGACTCATCCGACGCAACCTGATCGCGCTGGAAAAGCCCGATTGGCTGTCGAATTGGCTCGACTATGTCAGAGTTCGCCACCATGCTAGTGCCATCGGCCTTGAGCGTCTGACGGCTGCGTTGGAACAAGGCATCTTAAAAGCCGACGAGATTGATAGCGGTTATAAACTTGCGGTATTCGATGTTCTCGCACGTGAGATACTTAGGGAGGTTCCAGCCCTAGCTCTGTTCTCCGGGAACGCCCAACTAACCTTGCAAAAGCAGTTCCGTTTTTATGATGAGAAACTGAAACATCTCCAGCGTGAACGAATCGCCTGGCGGATAGCTCAGAATCAGCCTCCAGCCGGTTCAGTCGGGGGAAAGGTCGGCAACTACACGGACCTTGCCTTGCTCCAGCATGAGTGTACGAAAACGAAACGGCATATTCCGCTCAGACAATTGGTACAGCGTGCTGGGAATGCACTCGTGGCCTTGAAGCCCTGTTTTATGATGGGACCAATGTCGGTGGCGCAATACTTAGCCCCGGGCCAAATAGAATTCGACATCATCGTCATGGATGAGGCTTCACAAATGAAGCCGGAGGATGCGTTGGGAGCCATCGCCAGAGGCAAACAGCTCGTGGTCGTCGGTGACCCGAAACAACTGCCACCGACCAGTTTCTTTGACAAACTGATCGACGACGACGAGGAAGACGCTACAGCGATCGAGGAATCCGAGAGCATCTTGGATGCCGCGATGCCAATCTTCGACAGGCGTCGGCTACGCTGGCACTACCGATCACAGCACGAGAGTCTGATCGCCTTCTCGAACCATTCCTTCTACGAGGATGAACTGGTGATCTTTCCCTCGCCGCACAGTGAATCGGAGGACTTTGGCGTTAAGTTCATTCGGATCTCAAGCGGGCGATTCGTGAAGCGGCGAAACGCTGACGAGGCTCGCACGATCGCTCTTGCGGTACAGCACCATGTTCTGGAGCGACCAGAAGAATCGCTCGGTGTAGTTGCCATGAGTGCCGATCAACGCGACCAGATTGAGTGTGCAGTCGAGGCACTCGCTAAAGAAGACCCCCTTTTTCGAGAAGCGATGGAAAGGAATACCCTGAAGGAAGAACCCTTCTTCATCAAGAACCTGGAAAATGTTCAGGGCGACGAACGGGATGTGATTTTCATTTCCTGCACTTATGGTCCTGAGGATATTGGCGGCAAGGTTTATCAACGTTTTGGCCCGATCAACTCGGACGTTGGGTGGAGAAGACTCAATGTGCTTTTTACCCGTTCCAAAAAGCGGATGCATGTCTTTAGTTCCATGGGATCAGAGGATATCCTGCTTTCGGAACACTCTAAGCGCGGGGTGATAGCATTCAAAAACTTTCTCGCATTTGCCGAGACTGGTCATCTGCATCAGGCAATCTCTACCGGCAAGGCACCTGATAGTGACTTCGAGGTTGCCGTTGCATCCGCCTTACATCAAGCGGGTTTCGAGTGCGAGCCTCAGGTCGGCGTAGCCGGTTTCTTTATCGATCTCGCTGTATGCGATCCAGGCAACCCCGGTCGTTATCTTATGGGTATCGAGTGCGACGGGGCTACCTACCATTCAGCTAAATCTGTGCGTGATCGTGATCGCCTGCGCCAAACCATTCTGGAGCGGCTCGGTTGGCGTATCCGGCGTATCTGGTCGACTGATTGGTTCAGAAGTCCTCGGGCTGAAATTGCGCCAATCATCCGCGAGTTAAACGCGCTGAAGACCATCCGGTAAATGCGAGCCTGAGATAGACGAAACGGCTACGATAGCTAACACTTTCCATCCGAATCGAACGTTAGCGGCGACGGGTTGGGCGAACTCACCCTCAGCGGTCGATTGCCCCGGCCGGGCACTGTCCAGACTTCCGTGTGCGAAAAGGATTGACCTGCTTGATGGTTCCATCCGCCATGCGCGTGAGATAATCGGCTTCGGGAATGACCTGGGACGACATGGCTGCCGTACCTCGCTGTTATGTCGTAGGCGTGAAGCGAGGGGATGTTGTCAGACGCACCCTCAATGCGAACCACCTCGCCTGGCTCATTCATACTCTATGGCATGCGAGCTGAAAAATGCCAAGCGGACATTCTTCAGCCCGAACGATCGCTTAAAACGCATCACCAGGCACGCGGACCCAGCCTTCCATCAATACCCTGGCGCTGCGGCTCATGATGGCCTTGGTCACGGTCCATTCGCCATTGACCTGGGTCGCTTCAGCGCCGACCCGCAAGGTGCCGGAGGGATGGCCGAAGCGCACCGCGGTGCGCGCACCGCCGCCGGCGGCAAGGTTCACCAGGGTGCCGGGGACGGCCGCCGCGGTGCCGATAGCCACCGCGGCCGTGCCCATCATGGCGTGGTGCAGTTTGCCCATGGAGAGTGCGCGCACCAGCAGGTCGATATCGGCGGCGGCGACCGGCTTCCCGCTGGATGCGACGTAATCGGCCGGCGTGGCCACGAAGGCGACCTTGGGGGTGTGCTGGCGTTTGGCCGCCTCGTCGATGTGCTTGATGAGGCCCATGCGCACCGCGCCATAGGCACGAATGGTCTCGAACATGGCCAATGCCTTGGGATCGCTGTTGATGGCGTCCTGCAATTCGCTGCCCGTGTAGCCGATAGCCTCCGCATTCACGAAGATGGTCGGGATGCCGGCATTGATCATGGTGGCCTTGAGCGTGCCGACACCGGGAACCTCGAGGTCGTCGACCAGGTTGCCGGTGGGGAACATCGAACCGCCGCCCTCGCCTTCGCCCTCATCAGCCGGATCAAGGAACTCCAACTGCACCTCGGCGGCCGGGAAGGTCACGCCGTCGAGTTCGAAGCCACCCGTCTCCTGCACGGCGCCGTTGGTCATGGGCACGTGAGCGATGATGGTCTTGCCGATGTTGGCCTGCCAGACGCGCACGGTCGCCATGCCGTTCTGCGGCAGCCGGTCGGCATCGACCAGGCCGCTGCTGATGGCGAAGGAGCCGACCGCGGCGGAGAGGTTGCCGCAGTTGCCGCTCCAGTCGACGAAGGCCGTGTCGATGGAGACCTGGCCGAACAGGTAGTCGACGTCGTGATCGGGCTTGCTGCTCTTGGACAGAATGACCGTCTTGCTGGTGCTGGAGGTCGCCCCGCCCATGCCGTCGATCTGTTTGCCGTAGGGGTCCGGGCTACCGATGACACGCAACAGGAGCGCATCGCGCGCCGCTCCGGGCACCTGCGCGCTTGCGGGTAAATCCTGCAGGCGGAAGAATACGCCTTTGCTGGTTCCGCCACGCATGTAGGTGGCGGGGATCTTGATCTGGGGTACGTGAGCCATAAACGGATTATCCAAACGAGGTTAAATCTCGAGCAAGAATGGACGCGGAGCGCCCGCTCTACACTCCCACGCTGGAGCGTGGGAGCGAGAAGACCGGATTCGGTCCGGCTCAGGCCGCCTTGCGCGATTCGAGGAAGTCTTTGGCGAAGCGCTGCAGCACACCGCCGGCCTCATAAATGGCCACTTCTTCCGCGGTATCCAGGCGGCAGGTCACCGGCACCTTCACGCGCTCACCGTTCTTGCGATTGATGACCAGTGTCAACGTGGTACGCGGAGTACGCTCACCGATGACGTCGAAGGTCTCGGTGCCGTCGATACCCAATGTCTTGCGGTTGACGCCGGGCTTGAACTCCAGCGGCAACACGCCCATGCCGACCAGGTTGGTCCGGTGAATCCGCTCGAACCCCTCGGCGGCGATGGCCTCCACACCGGCGAGACGCACGCCCTTGGCCGCCCAGTCACGCGACGATCCCTGACCATAGTCGGCACCGGCAATGATGATCAGCGGCTGCTTGCGCTCCATATAGGTTTCGATGGCTTCCCACATGCGGGTCACCTTGCCGTCCGGCTCGATGCGGGTCAGCGAGCCCTTCTTGACCTGCCCGTCGACCACGGCCATTTCGTTCACCAACTGCGGATTGGCGAACGTGGCACGCTGCGCGGTGAGGTGATCCCCGCGATGGGTGGCGTAGGAATTGAAGTCCTCCTCCGGCAGGCCCATCTTGGCGAGATATTCACCGGCCGCGCTATTCGCCATGATCGCGTTCGACGGCGACAGATGATCCGTGGTGATGTTGTCCGGCAGCACCGCCAGCGGACGCATCCCTTTCAGGGTGCGCTCACCGGCCAGCGCGCCTTCCCAATACGGCGGACGGCGGATGTACGTGGTCATCGGGCGCCAGTCGTAGAGCGGGCTTACCTTCACGCCATCGTCTTGCTGGACTGCGAACATCGGGATGTACACCGAGCGGAATTGTTCCGGCTTTACACTGGCGGCGACAATGGCGTCGATTTCTTCATCGGACGGCCAGATGTCCTTCAAGGTGACCGGCTTGCCATGGGTGTCCAGCCCCAGCACATCTTTCTCGATATCGAAGCGGATGGTACCGGCAATGGCGTAGGCAACGACCAATGGCGGCGAGGCCAGAAAGGCCTGCTTGGCATACGGATGAATCCGCCCGTCGAAGTTGCGGTTGCCGGACAGCACGGCCGTGGCGTACAGGTCGCGATCGATGATTTCCTGCTGGATCTTCGGGTCCAGGGCGCCCGACATGCCATTGCAGGTGGTGCAGGCATAGCCGACGATGCCGAAGCCCAACTGCTCCAGTTCGGCTAGCAAACCGGCCTCTTCCAGATACAGCTTGGCCACCTTGGAGCCTGGGGCGAAGGAGGACTTGACCCAAGGCTTGCGCACCAGACCGAGCGCGTTGGCCTTGCGGGCCAGCAGGGCGGCTGCCACCACGTTGCGCGGGTTGCTGGTGTTGGTGCAACTGGTGATGGCGGCGATGATCACGGCGCCATCCGGCATTTCGCCTGCTTTCTCCTCCCAGGCACCGGCGATGCCGCGCGCGGCCAGATCGGACGTCGGCAGACGACGGTGGGGGTTGGAAGGGCCGGCCATGTTGCGCACCACGGTCGACAGATCGAACTCCAGCACGCGCCCGTAGTCGGCATCAACCAGGCTGTCGGCCCACAGACCGGCCGTCTTAGCGTAATTCTCAACCAGCGCGACCTGCTCCGGCTCACGACCGGTGAGCTTGAGATAGTCAATGGTCTGCTGGTCGATATAGAACAGGCCGGCCGTGGCGCCGAACTCCGGCGTCATGTTGGAAATGGTGGCACGATCACCGATGGTCAGATTGGCGGCACCTTCACCGAAGAACTCCACGTAGGCACCCACCACCCGCTCCTTGCGCAGGAACTCGGTCAGTGCCAGCACGATATCGGTGGCGGTGATGCCCGGCTGGCGTTTGCCGGTCAGCTTCACGCCGATGATGTCGGGCAGACGCATCATGGACGCGCGGCCCAGCATCACGGTTTCCGCCTCCAGACCGCCGACGCCGATGGCGATCACACCCAGCGCATCGACATGCGGGGTGTGGCTGTCGGTACCGACGCAGGTATCCGGGAAGGCCACGCCGTCGCGGACCTGAATAACCGGCGACATCTTCTCCAGATTGATCTGGTGCATGATGCCGTTACCGGCCGGGATCACATCGACATTCTTGAACGCCTTCTTGGTCCAGTTGATGAAGTCGAAGCGGTCTTCGTTGCGTCGGTCTTCAATGGCGCGGTTCTTGGCGAAGGCGTCCGGATCGAAACCGCCGCATTCCACGGCCAGCGAGTGGTCAACGATCAATTGCGTCGGCACGACCGGGTTGACCTGGGCGGGATCACCGCCCTGCTCGGCGATGGCGTCGCGCAGGCCGGCGAGGTCGACCAGTGCGGTCTGGCCGAGAATGTCATGACAGACCACGCGTGCCGGGAACCACGGAAAATCCAGATCCTGCTTGCGCTCGATGAGCTGCTTCAGCGAATCGGTCAGCATCGCCGGATCGCAGCGGCGGACCAGGTTTTCGGCCAACACGCGTGACGTGTAAGGCAGTTTAGCATAGGCGCCGGGCGTGATCGCATCGACCGCGGCACGCGCGTCGAAGTAACTCAGGTCGGTGCCGGGCAGGGGTTTACGGTTGGTGGTATTCATGAGCAGTCTTTATTTTCGGAAGTTGGATACGTCGCGATGGACGGCGAGAAGCGATTCGGTGCAGTTTCAACGCGCAATAAAATCCGGGCCCGCGGGTGGAATCGTCGATTCCCCGCGGCCGAGCGGTCGCAAATGTGACAGTGCCGGGATCCATTCCGCGCGCTCGGCGAGCAGCGCGTTGCAGTCCCTATCACAAACAGGCACGGGGCAGGCAGCGTCATCCAGATCCGCGTTGACCAGCCGTCGCCGGGCTTCGGGGACGTCGATTCATTGTGTCAGCGTCACGTTGCAGGTCTCGGTCACGGCAGGATCGGAAAACGGCCCACCCGAGACCGGATATGTCCCCGATGTTAGCCGCACGCGGAGCGCCGGGCAAGTGGGCGATGGCCGCTGCCGGCAGTCCAGGGATGACCGGAGACATGGGCGAAAAAGCCGGGCTGCGGGCGGACGCATCCGCACCGCTGACCGCTTTTTTCAGGATCAATCCGCGCCGGCCAGGCGCTTTTTGACCCGTCGCAGCCCGAGCCAGGCGAAGCCGACTACCAGGGGCAGCGCGATGCCCATGCCGAGCGAGGCGTCGATGGGGAGACCGGCTCTTTCCATGGCCTTGAGCGCATAACCGACGAGCCCGACCCCGTAATAGCCGATCGCAATGACGGACAACCCTTCGACCGTCTCCTGCAGGCGCAGTTGCAGTTGCGCGCGGCGATCCATGGACTCCAGCACCCGGCGATTCTGCTCCTGCAAAGAGACCTCCACTCGGGCACGCAAGAGGCTGGTCAACCGGGCGGCGCGCTCGGCCAGGTCGGTCTGGCGATGTTGGGTCGACTCGCAGGTGGCGATGGCGGGCGCCAGGCGGCTGTCGAGAAACTCGGTAAAGGTCTGCAGGCCCTCGATGCGTTGTTGACGCAGTTGCTCCAGCCGCTGCAGCACCATCCCGTAATAGGCACGCGACGCGTCGAAGCGATAGGTCGTGCGCGCCGAAATCGCCTCGATCTCGGCGGCCAGACTGGTCAACTCGGCCAGCAGATCGCTCTCGAAGGTCGGCGCGTCCGGGGTGCGGCCGGTGGTCATGCGGGACGCCACCAGGGCCAGGCGACGATCGGCATCGGTGAGCACCGGTGAGACTTCGCGGGCCAACGGAAACCCGAGCAAGGCCAGCGCGCGGTAGGCGTTGATATCCAGGAACCGTTTGGCGAGCCGCCCGGCCTGGTTCTCGGACATGCTGCAGTCGCGGATCAGGATCCGGAAGAACCCGTCGGCATCGATTCGCAGATCCGACCAGGCGCGAGCCGCACCGCCCACGACCTCGGAGCCGATGACTGCATTGCCGTCGAAGAGCGCGGTCAACTGGTCATAGTCGCGCTCCGGCGCCGCGCAGTCTTCAACAGCCAGCGAGACCGCGCCGATCACGTCGCCGGGAAGATCGCGCAGCCAATCCGCGGGGAGTTGGTGGAGCACGGGCGCGACAAACGGACGATCGAAGACGCCCTGTTGACTGAAAGTGTAAGTGACGAATTCGGTATGCCGCTCCCAGCGCATCCGCATCGGCCCCAGGTTGGCCGCATAGTGCTGATCGACCGTCTCCGGGATGGGCCGCGCATAGTGCGCCAGCAGCCGCTTGAGATGCTCCAGGTCGCGGCCGTTGCCCGGCCCGTCGCTCATCACCGCAAGGTGTGAGACCCGTTCGGGGGCGCGCAGCGGCTCGTAGATGCGGGCGTGCAGCTCGGCCGCGACGGTGCGACGCAGCGGATGCTCTCGGAAGATAGGAATCATGGCGCGAACCATCCGGGAAGGAAAGCGCGATTGTAACCGGGCGGGAAGGCGGGTTGGCAACGACCGCGGCGGTCCCGCCGCGCTGTGCAGTCGCCCGATGGCGCGTCATCGGTGTGGCGCCGTTCGACTCCAGTCTTCACCCCGACGTTGACCGATACCCGGCGAGCCGCCGCGCGATCTCGCGCCCCAGCCGATCGCTGTCGGCAGCCGGCACGCCATAACCTGTGAACCGCGCCCGCCAGCCGACGACCGCGGCCACGACCTCCGCGATGATCCGCCGCGTCCGCTGGCGCGAGAGTCCGAAGGCCGCGCCGAGCGCGCCCACGGCATCCGCGCTGGGACGCGAACCGACGAGACCGAAATGCAGGCAATGTTCGCCGCGCAGCAGCACATCGGGCAGCAGGTCGTAGGCGGGCGTCAGACGCCAGCCGGCGGGCTCGCGACGCATCGCGAAATTCTTCAGGTGATCGTCCGTATTGCCGATGAGCGCATTGAAAACCATCTGACGGTAGAGCATCGCGAGGTCGGTCTCGGGCCGTGCACTCACGCGGCGCAGACAGTCGGCCAGATCCGCGTAGCCGAGATGGTAGTAGCCCTCAGCGCCCATCAAGGTTTGCAGGCTCAGGACGTGGTAACGGCCGCCCGCCGGAGTTTGATCGAAACGCCTCACCAAGAGGGCGGCGCGCCGCCCGAAGGTCTCGACACGAAACTCCGCAACAGCGAGCCCGGCGTCCCGGGCAAGCGCCAGGCAGGCGGCCTCGACGCGGACCATATCCACCGTGTCGCGAGCCGAGGCAAGCTTGGCGATATGGCCCTGCCCTGCCGCCTCGATCAGCAGCTTGGGGCGCGCGCCGCCGGGTGAACTGGCGGCGCGAAACAAGAGACCGAGATCATTGTCGCCAAGCGCGCCTGGGTCCTGGTCATAGCGCTCCGCCGCCTCGATCAGTGACTCCAGGTCCAGGATCGGCCCGGCATCCACCGGCGCCGGGGCAGCGGAACCCCTGGTATAGGCCAAGGCCCTCAAGCCAGCGGCACCCAGTACAGCCAACAGGTGCGGCGCGGTCTGCTGCGAACGGGGGAGTGTGTACCGACGGATCAGGAGACCACGGCCCCAAGCGTCCGGCAGGGAATCCTCAAAACACGCGTGGACACCGGCCTGGGGGCGTCCGGCATCGAAGACCCCAGGTGCCAATGGCAGGCGAAGAGGGTCGAGGGCAACAGCGTCCGGATGATCCAGGAAACCCGCATGGTAACGGAACTCGCCGCGGAGCAAGCCGCCGCGACGGGGGTCCGGATCAGCAACCCGGATCTCGCCGGCCGCCAACAGCGCCCCGGCGGCAGTTCGCAGCCAGACCTGGAGCGCAATCATGCACCGCCCCGCGGTGCCCGTTGACGCGTGGCGGTCGCGTCGAACAGTGATTCGGGGAACAGCAGGGCCAGGTCGTCGAGGGTACCGTAGAGCCGCAAGGCGCGCACCCACACACTGACCTGGGCACTCGGGTCGCCTTGCTCCAGCTTGCGGTACGTGGGCAGCGACACGCCGATCCGACCGGCCGCGCGGGACTGCGGCTCACCGGCCTGGAGACGCCGCCGCCGCAGACGCGCGCCCAACTGGCGAAGCGCCTCCGATTCATCCAAGGTAACAGCAAACATCGCTTCTCTTATATCGAGATTTCCTACTTAAGTATAACAACTGCTTCCATCAGCTTGTCGAAAGAACGCGCGTGTCCAGGCGGAGAAGCACACGATCCCCCGTCCGTCATTACACGGAATTCATGTGTGGTCCCTATCAGTGGGCATCCGATCGGCCTATGCTGAATCCAAGGCCCCACCCCTGGGACCATCGCGTTTTGAGACTTGGAGCGTACTCGATGAAACTCACCACCATCACGTTACTGGCCGCGGCAAGCCTCGCCGTCCTGTCCGGCTGCGGCACCACCACCGCCTCGCGCGCCGGCAGTTCGGCCGCGGTCGGTGCCGCCGCCGGGGCCGCGATCGGCTCACTGAGCGGCGACGCCGGCAAGGGCGCGCTGATCGGCGCCGGCGCCGGCGCGGTCGGCGGTCTGCTCTATGACCACGACCAAAAGACCCGGACAAGTAATCAGAATCAGCGCTACCAGGACACCCGGTACCGGAACAACCAGAACCAATACGACCAATCGCGGAACAACGCGTACGAAGGATGGTAGCCGCTACGCAGGACACAATCGAAAAAGCGCCGACTTGGTACTACAACGGCGTGATCTTCATGGCCGGGCAGGCCTTCTTTCCGCGAACATCCGTCAAGGACACTTTGGATCGGTCACCGCGCGGAAGGCGTCTGAAATCACGCCGAAGAACTGCTGAGCGCAACGGCTGTCGAATTCGACACCAAAGCCGGGACATCGCACCTGTCCGACAAGATCGGCCTGCGGACATGCCACCTGGTCACCATGGTTGTCCTCGTTGCGGTGCGCAGTGTAACCACTTGCGACTAATGGATCTCTCAAGCATTAAACATTAGGTAATCGGCGTAATCACCAAAGGGACTAAATTACGCTTTGGGATTGTCAGCGCAATTGATTTGCATTGCTGAGCCCACTGAACGTAACAAAAGCTCTGCGGTGGCATAAAGCCGGGCCACACGGCACGAATTCTGTTGAGGTTTACCGGAGACTCTAGTGTCCAACGGGTGCCCACATGCAGCCCAACAGCGCTCTTTGCATTAAGGAAATATTGTCGGTAAACTTCAAGACCAATGCCACAGCCGCTATCAACTCTCTCCCAGAGACTTGGAGGCTGATCCTCTTCGATATTTTCGAGCAAAAATAGTCCTACAATCGCTTTTACGGGAGTGGTCGCATAGACAATAACTAGCGCTCCGGGCTCTACTCGCGGACGAACACGACGGCCTTGATCATAAAACCGGCCACCTCCCCAAGGCCCCGGCTCACGAGCAACATATTTTTCCGCGACTTAAGGCCGCCTCTCCCACACAAACGACGCGGTCTTGGCCGGATTTATGACCAAGGCCAACACGACGTAGCTCGACGTTTTTCGACCCGCAAATGATTTGGTGCGCATATTGCGGCCTCACCGAAAGCCACAAAGCGATGTCGCCAATCGGCGCAGGGCTCACAACCAGCCTTCTCTATATAGGTTGATAAATCCCGGATGCTTTATCGCTACAGGCGACTGGAACTGATTTTTCCTGAACCCTAAGTCCTGCATGATGTCATGCACACGGGCCAGCGGCACTGGCTTATTGAATCTCTCAGAGTTTGAAAAAACGAGCGCCATTACTTTCTTCTCCCGAGACCTCGCTTCTATCTGGACAATATCGCGCCAGTGATAGACACCAAATCGCTGGTATCGAGAAAAAACATTTTTCGCCGTATCCACAATCACCTCATCCAGATACGAGCACCCGCGTATCGCCATGGTACCCCGCTTTCTAGGATCTGCTTTCACGTACCATAGAATGCGAGCAGGAAAGCGTAAATCACATAGGCGCGGCGAGCGATAGTAAACGTTAGTGTCGCGGAACATCAAATCTGGGGTCGCACCAAATAGATCAGAATTCGCAAGTTCATCATCGAATAATTGCGCAGCCCAAGCAGCTTCTATTGGAATGACGTAAGAAGGAATTTCCTTGTCTATAAGCTTAAGAGGCTTAAGCGCTTTCTCGGCGGACACCGAATCTTCATGGCATTCGCTGCCTACCAAAGCTTCCAATGCCCCCAGAACTGAGAAATCTGCGGTACCGTTGCCCGGCGACATCCCGCGTAGTTCCTCTAACATTATCAGCGCGTCGGCGCTCGATAGAAGGCTCTCTGGGATTTCCCGTGGCAATTTACCGTAACATAATCAATAAGATATTGTGTATCGTCAAAATTTACTGACCCCTGTCATGGTCGGCACTGCCGCACCGTAATGCGTTGATTTTTCAAGCATAC
>NZ_CAIZIZ010000373.1 GCF_903933125.1 uncultured Lamprocystis sp.
ACGACAGACTGGACCGCCAGTTTCCGAATATAGCTCATTGGTTCGCCAGGAATCTTTCTTGCGTCATTAAGCCATTCGTTACTCATGATCGACTCTCCTCGTAATCCAAAACCTAACTCTAAGTATAGACTATGCTAGAATCGTCCGAGGTGGTTGATGGTCCTCTTGGCCGCAGGCGGCCCTGGTCAGGCTCACGCTGGGAACCGTGCGCGGCTCCCGTACACACCGGCCGGAACGCGGACCAAGGCTCGATCAGGCGTAAGCCGGGACAAACGCCCGCTCAGGATCGGTGACCGGGCCGTTCTCGCCCCAATAGGGGGAGAGCTTGCGCAACTGCGCGACAATCGGGGGCACGGCGCGGATCACCTGATCCACCTCATCCATGGTGTTGTAACGGGAAAAAGAGAAGCGCACGGTGCCGTGGGCGGCGGTGAATGGGATGCCCATGGCGCGCATCACGTGCGAGGGTTCGAGTGAGCCGGAGGTGCAGGCCGACCCGGAGGACGCCGCGATGCCCTGCTTGTTGAGGAGCAGCAGGATGGCCTCGCCCTCAATGTACTCGAAGGCGATGTTGCAGGTGTTCGGCAGGCGGTTGTTCGGGTCGCCGGTGACGAAGCAATGCGGCACGGCCGCCAGGATGCCCCGCTCCAGCCGGTCGCGCATCTGGCGCACCGCGGTCTTTTCATACTCCATATGCTGCATGGCTTCCTCGCACGCCTTGCCCAAGGCGACGATGGAGGCGGTGTTCTCGGTTCCGGCACGTCGGCCGCGTTCCTGGTGACCACCGCGCAGCAGTGGCCGGAAGCGGGTATTGCGGCGCAGGTACAGCACACCGACACCCTTGGGCGCATGGAGTTTGTGCCCGGAGAGCGACAGCATGTCGATGCAGGTGTCCTTGAGATTGATCGGCACCTTGCCCACGGCCTGGACCGCATCGGTATGGAACATGACCCCGGCAGAGCGTGCCAGATCGGCCATCTCCTCCACCGGAAACAGGGTGCCGGATTCATTGTTGGCCCACATCGCCGAGACGATCGCCACCCGATCCGACAGCAGGTCCATGTATTCGTGAATGTCCAGCCGCCCGCGGCTGTCGACCTTGAGACGATGGATCTTGTAGCCCTCCTTTTCCAACTGTTCGCAGAGTGCCAGCACCGCCGGGTGCTCCACCACGGTGGTGATGATCTCCTTACGCTCGGGCTGCGCCCGCAGCGCCGAGAGGATGGCGGTGGAGTCCGACTCGGTCCCACAGGAGGTAAAGACGATCTCGGAGTCGTGTTCGGCGCCGAGCAGGGTCTGCACCTGAGCACGGGCCTGCTTGAGGGCCAGGCCCACCCGATTGCCGAACTGATGCATCGAGGACGGATTGCCGAACTGCTCGGTGAAGAAGGGCAGCATGGCCTCCACCACGGCCGGCGAGACCATGGTGGTGGCGTTGTTGTCCAGATAGATACCTTGGGTCATGGGGTCGCCTCGGTTGAATCGTCGCTCGACAAAAGGGCTCAGTCGCGTCTGCGGTGAATCGTCTTGACCGTCCTCAGACCCGATGCTGCATGGCGCTGGCCGGCAGCACGCGCACGAACTCGCCCAAGTCCTCGACGATGCGCTGCTGTATGCCGTCCAGCGTGGTGGATGCCATCTGACAGCCGACACAGGCCCCGGTCATGTTCACATAGACATTTTTGCCGTCGACCTCGACCAGTTCGACATCGCCCCGATCTCGTTGCAGGTTGGGCCGGATCGCCTCGATCGCTCCTTCGATCCGGCGGATACGCTGGAGATTACTGAGTTTCTTGCCCTTGGCGAGCACCGGGGCGGCACCCGTGGGATCGAAGACGCGGCCCTGTTCCTTGAGGACCCGGGTCAGGATTTCCTCGACCCCCTCGTGACAGGCCGAACAGCCGCCGCCGGCCTTGGTGTAGTTGGTCACGTCTTCCACGGTGGAGAGCGCATTGGCGCGGATGGTCTCCTCGATCATCACCGCGTCCACCGCGAAGCACTTGCACACCAGCGCGCCTTCCGCGTGGTCGTCCTTCCACACCTCGCCGCGATAGTTGGCCACGGCGGCCTGCAGGGCTTCGCGCCCCATCACCGAGCAGTGCATCTTCTCGGGCGGAAGACCATCGAGAAAATCGGCGATGTCCTGATTGGATACCGTGAGCGCCTGATCCAGCGTCATGCCCTTGATGATCTCGGTCAGGGCGGAACTGGAGGCGATGGCCGACCCACAGCCAAAGGTCTGAAACCCGGCGTCTTTGATGATCTGCGTTTCGGGATCGACCCGCAGCGTGAGCCGCAACGCGTCACCGCACGACAGCGACCCCACCTCGCCAACGGCGTTGGCACCGGTCACCGCACCGGCATTGCGGGGGCTGAAGAAGTGCTCTTTAACCTTGTCCGAGTAATCCCACATGACAGTTCTCCGGAGTGCTCCGTTTGGCTTGAGTCTTGCTAAATCGATGAGAGAATTTCAGCAATCTCCATGCCACCGGGAAATCATTCGGTGGAACATTGACTTAAAAAGGAAAACCACAGCGTTGCCGACCCGCTTGTCGGCTCTGCGACAGTCCGACGCACCAATTGGGTGGGATATCCGACAGCACCGGGCAGACACCCGGAATCCGCTACTTTTTCTCAGGAGCCAGCACCATGACACTCGACCAACTGAGCCCCGGCGACCTGGTCTACGCCGCGACGCAAATCATCAACGACGGCGGCATCCCGGACCTGGCGGAAGACGCGGTTATCGCCGACGCCGGCACCCGCGGCGTGATCCTCAACATCGGCCATCTGGAGGAAGATCCGGAGCGTCCGCTCTATCTGGTCCGCTTCGAGGGACCGGATCTGGTGCTGGGACCGCCGACCGGATGCTGGGGAGAGGAACTCACGACGGAAGGGCCTGGAGCAACTGTGGGGCGACTGTAGGGGCGACTTCAGTCGCCCCTGAAGCCCCTCCGGATCTTGCAGAAATGCGCGGTCGGGTTGTTTACCAAATTTGGGCGGCATCGCGCGGCCCCTGGTGGATGCGGCGCGCGCGACCGCCGTGCCGAGTCCCTATCACCGAGCGGCGCGCCTTATCCACCCTACTGCTCCAGCGGAGCCGTTTTTGTAGGGTGGATAAGCGCAGCGCATCCACCATCCCGCTTGCCCGGTCTCTCGGTTCAGCCCCCGAACCCGTGCTCGGCCAGGAACTCGCGGGTCAGACCGCTCCCGCCGGATTCAGCCGCCCGCTCGCGCAGGAGCAGGCGTTCCAGATAGCGGGCGATCAGATCGACTTCGAGATTGACCCGCGTGCCGATCCGGTAACCGGCGGTGATGGTCTCGTCCAGGGTATGCGGAACGATATTGAGTTCGAACGCGGCACCTTCGACGCCATTGACCGTGAGACTCACCCCATCGACACAAATCGACCCCTTGTGCGCGATGTAGCGGGCTAACTCGGCCGGGGCCTGGATGCGCAGGCGCCAGGAACGGGCGTCCTGCGCACGCTCCATGATCCGGCCGACCCCGTCGACATGACCGCTCACCAGGTGCCCGCCGAGCGGAGTGGACAGGGTGAGCGCTTTCTCCAGGTTGACCGGACTGCCGGGGGCCAGCCCCCCGAGGGTGGTCAAGGATAAGGTCTCACGCGACACGTCGGCCGCGAAGCCGTCGGCGGCGAGGACCACGGCCGTGAGACAGACGCCGTTGACGGCGATGCTGTCGCCCAAGGCGGCGTCGGCGAGGGGGAGTTTGCCGGTCCCGATGGTGAGCCGCACATCCCCGCCGCGGGGCTCCAGGCGACGGATCTGACCGACGGATTGAATGATTCCGGTGAACATAGTGATGTGTCGGAAATAAGTTAAATAACGAATACAATCGTTGTCGTAATCGGATAATCGTTCTTCATCTGTGACTTCTGTGGATCACACCGAGTGGCCGCTTTGGCCGGAACGGCGATCATGGCCCTCGCGGGGGCCTTGATCGTAATCCCGGCCGGCGGTATGCGTAGTCAGGGCTTCCAGCCCTGACGGTGTCAGGCCAGGATGGCCTGACTACGCACCCGGCGCGCCCAAATGGCCGGAATCTTGATCGAGGCCCTCGCGGGTGTCATCACCTCGATTACGACAACGACCGAGACGCCAAAGGCGTTCTCTGATGGGCTTGCTTAACGCATGAGTGAACGGCTCATCGCGAACGACGACGCGTTCCTGAGCCGCCGCCGCGGACCCGCCGGCCCGAGGCCACTCACCGGGCCCCGGCGGTTCCCGGCCGCAGCAACAGCCGCAAATCGGGACCGATCCGCCGCACATCATTGATGACCAGCGGGATACGGTGCTCCATGTGCTCCAGTCCGGGGAGTTGGAACAACCCGCGCGCGCCGTCGCCCATGAGGTGCGGGGCCAGATAGAGAATCAGCTCGTCGATCAAGCCGCCGGTCAGCGCTGCCCCGGCCAGGATCGGTCCGGTCTCCAGCAGCACCTCATTGATCTCTTCGTCGGCGAGCCAGTTCATCAAGGCACGCAGGTCGACCAATCCATGATGGTCCGGAAACTGTTTCACCCGGGCGCCGGCCATCTCCAACTGACTCACCCGCCGCTGATCGGCCGGGGCTGAGCAAGCGATCACGGTGATCCCGGGCAAGCCGAGCAGTCGGGCACCCACCGGGGTGCGCAGGCGGGTGTCCACCACCACACGCCAGGGCTGGCGCACGGGTTCGCCGGGTTCCATACCGGGCAGATCAGCGGCGGTCAGACGCACGTTGAGCGAGGGGTTGTCGCCGAGCAGGGTCCCGACCCCGGTCACGATGGCCGAGTGTCGGGCGCGCAGATGCTGCACGTCAAGGCGCGAGAACTCGGAACTGATCCAGCGGCTCTCGCCGCTGGCCATGGCCGTACGCCCGTCGAGGCTGGCGGCAAGCTTGCAGCGGCAGTACGGCAGGCCGTTAGACATCCGTTTGATAAAGCCGGGATTGAGTCCCCGCGCCTCGGCTTCCAGCAGACCGGTCCAGACCTGAACACCGGCGGCACGCAAGGCGGCCAGCCCCTGACCGGATACCAGCGGGTTGGGATCGACCATGGCACAGTGCACCGTCGCCACCCCGGCCTCGATCAGCGCCTGGGTGCAGGGCGGAGTGCGGCCCTGGTGACAGCAGGGCTCCAGCGTCACATAAGCCGTGGCCCCGCGCGCCCGTGGACCGGCCGCGGCCAGCGCGATGCGCTCGGCATGCGCCTCACCGGCGCGCCGGTGCCAACCTTCACCCACGACGTCACCGGCCTGCACCAGAACACAGCCGACCCGCGGATTGGGGTCGGTGGTAAAGAGCCCGCGAGCGGCAAGGCGGATAGCCCGTGCCATCAGTTCCTGATCGGCCGCGGTCGGATCAGCAGCGGTCATACGCGTGTGGTCTCCTGCGTGCGGTCATTTGGGTTTGGGTTCCAGACCATCGAGCAGGTCGAGTTGTTGCCGTCGGACCTCAGGGGTCGGTTGCCGCTCCAGCCGATCGATCTCCTCGCGGAAGGCGGCCACATCCTCGAATTTACGATACACCGAGGCGAAGCGGACATAGGCGACCTGATCGAGCCCGCGCAGCTCATCCATCACCAACTCCCCGATCCGCCGGGACGGCACTTCGGACTCACCGCTCGACATCAGCCGCCGCTGGATCCGCGCCTGGGCGGCATCGATCTGCTCGGTGCCCACCGGGCGCTTCTCCAGCGCACGCATGATGCCCGAGCGCAGTTTACGCCCGTCGAAGGGAACACGGCTGCCGTCACGCTTCACCACGCGCGGCAGATTGAGTTCCGCCGCCTCATAGGTGGTGAACCGCTCCTTGCATACCTCGCACTTGCGGCGGCGACGGACCTGATCACCCTCGCCGGCCAGACGCGAGTCAACGACCTTAGTATCCTCGGCGCCACAAAAAGGACAGCGCATCCCGTCACGCCCCCGGTCGGCCGTCGCCAACCGCCATCGGGAAACGGACCCTGATCATCACCGCTGGTAGACCGGCAGCCGCCGACACAGGTCCAGCACCCGCGCCTTGGCGGCCGCGATCACCGCCGGGTCGCCACGTCCGTCGATGACGTCGCACATCCAATCCGCCAGGTCGCGGGCCTCCGCCAGGCCGCAGCCGCGCGTGGTCATGGCCGGAGTACCGACCCGGATACCGCTGGTGACGAAGGGTGACTGCGGGTCGTTTGGCACCGCGTTCTTGTTGACCGTAATATTGGCGGCGCCGAGCCAGGCGTCCACGTCCTTACCGGTCAGCCCCTGATGGATGAAGCTGACCAGGAAAAGGTGATCGTCGGTACCGCCGGACACCACGTCGTAGCCGCGGGCGAGAAAGACCTCTGCCATGGTCTGCGCATTCAGCACCACCTGGCGCTGGTAATCCTTGAAAGCGGGCTCCAGTGCCTCTTTGAAGGCCACCGCCTTGGCGGCGATCACATGCATCAGCGGGCCGCCCTGGGTGCCGGGGAAGACCAGCGACGACAGCTTCTTCTCGATCTCCGGGTTGGACTTCGCCAGGATCAGGCCGCCGCGCGGGCCGCGCAGGGTCTTGTGCGTCGTGGTCGTGGTTACGTCCGCGATCTGCACCGGGCTCGGGTAGACCCCGGCCGCCACCAGACCGGCCACATGCGCCATATCGACGAACAGGTAAGCGCCGACCGCATCGGCAATGGCACGGAAGCGCGCCCAGTCGACCACCCGCGAGTAGGCGGAGAAACCGGCGATCACCATGCGCGGCTGGTGCTCCTGGGCCAGACGCTCGACCTCGGCGTAGTCGATCTCACCGGTCGCGGGGTCCAGGCCGTACTGCACCGCGTGGTAGAGCTTGCCGGAAAAGTTGGGCTTGGCGCCGTGGGTCAGGTGTCCGCCATGCGCCAGGCTCATGCCGAGAATGGTGTCGCCCGCCTGGCACAGGGCCATGAACACGGCGGCATTGGCCTGGGAGCCGGAATGGGGCTGGACGTTGGCATAGGCGGCACCGAAGAGCTGCTTGGCCCGGTCGATGGCCAACTGCTCGGCGATATCCACGAACTCGCAGCCGCCGTAGTAGCGCTTGCCTGGATAGCCTTCGGCGTACTTGTTGGTCATGACGCCGCCCTGGGCCTCCAGGACGCGCGGACTCACATAGTTCTCGGAGGCAATCAGCTCGATGTGCTCCTCCTGACGGCGTTCCTCGCCCTCGATCGCCGCCCAGAGTTCCGGGTCGTAGTCACGAATCGTCATGGATTGGTCAAACATGGGAGGTCTCCCGGCAGGAAAAGCCGTTTAGTTTAGTCTGTTCCAGGCGGATGCGCTTGAGTTCCGAGCGGATGGTTTGCCACCGCAGCGCAGCCCATCCCCGCCTGGCGCAGGATCTGTTCGATCTGTCCCGCCTCGGGTGCCTTGATCACGGTTCCGGCCACGGGACATCGTAGTCCACCAGCGGCGGCGCGGGATTCGGTGGACTGCGCTCGCGCTTGTCCACCCTACGGCCGGAACCATGACCAAGACCCGTCAGGATACAGGGGCGCAGTCGCGACGAACCGAAGGCGTTGACCAACGTCAGGCGGCCGACCCTTGACACGACAGCCGCAGCCAAAATATGGGGTATTGTTCCATGTTTGGGCGCCCCATCATCTAAAATGATCGGCTTGTCTATCCCAGCCAACCAGGTTCTTGCAGCCATGACCGAGACGATTCATCACAGCGACCACCACGCGAACGTCGACCCCGGCGAAATCGGCAAGTTCGAGGCCCTGGCCTCCCGCTGGTGGGACCCGCAGAGCGAGTTCAAGACCCTGCACGACATCAACCCGCTGCGGTTGGAGTATATCGAGCGGACCGGCACCCTGGCGCAGCGCGCGGTGGTGGATGTTGGCTGCGGCGGCGGACTGCTCTCCGAGGGCATGGCCGCGCGCGGCGCGCGGGTGTTGGGGATCGATATGGGCGCCATGCCGTTGCGGGTGGCTGAACTGCATACCCTGGAGACCGGCGTGGCGGTCGACTACCGGCGCATCCCGGTGGAGGCACTGGCGGCGGAACGTCCCGCGAGCTTCGATCTCGTCACCTGCATGGAATTGCTGGAACATGTCCCCAACCCGGCCTCCGTGGTCAGCGCCTGCGCACGCCTGGTACGCCCCGGTGGTCACGTCGTTTTTTCAACCCTGAATCGCAACCCCAAGTCCTACCTGTTCGCCATCCTCGGCGCCGAGTACCTGCTCGGGATGTTGCCCAAGGGCACCCATGACTTCGCCCGCTTCATCCGGCCGGCCGAACTGGCGCGTTGGATCCGCGCCGCGGGCTTGCGCGCCACCGATATCACCGGGATGACCTACAACCCCTTGACCCGCACCTATCGGCTCACGCCCGATGATGTGGACGTGAATTATCTGGTGACCTGTGTGCGTGACGCCGATGACTGAGACCAGCCCCGGGCAGCGCAGCGCGACGCGCGGAACCACACCCTGATGCCGGGCGACTGGGGCTTCCCCAACCCCGCCACGCCGCCGGGTTCGTCCACCTATTACAGCCTGCGCCTCGCCCCGATCAGCCGGCGGGACGGGCTCGCCGCGTTGTACGGTTGGCGCTATCAGCTCCAGTCGGTGCTGGTTCAGGTCACTGATGCCGCGGTCGCCGCGGCGAAACTGCGCTGGTGGCAGGACGAGTTGGCACGTACCGTCGCCGGCACGGGAAGCCACCCCTTGACCCGGCAACTGGGTCCGGTCATCGACCGGCTCGGACTGCCCGCCGCGCCCTTCCTGGCGATGACCCACGGGGCCGCGGCCATCATCGAACGCCGTCGGCCGCGCGATCCGGACGCCCTGACCGCCGCGGCCGAGCAGGATCTGGGGGCACTCTTCGAACTCCTGACCCGCGCCGCGGGTGACCAAGACCCGGCACAGATCGATCGGGCACGGCGGCTCGGCGCCTACACCACCCTCGTCTACCAGATCCGCGACTGTGGCTGGCTGCTGCGTCGGGAACGTTACGAATTCGTGTCGACCGCGCAACTCACCGCACGTGGACTCCAGCCCGCTGACCTGACGCGGCCGACGCATCGGCAGCACCTGCCGGTCATCCTGTCCGAACTGGCGGCCCATGCGCGCCGACTGCGCGGCGAGCGCCGGGACCCGGAAGGACTGCCGACCCCGATCCGCATCCGCGTGCGCCTTGCGGATCTGCTGCTCGACGAACTCGCGGCCAGCGCGTTCGACCTCGCCGATCAACGGATCGCACTCACCCCGCTGCGCAAGCTCTGGCATGCCTGGCGCGAAAGCCGGCAACCGCCACCCCGCTCACCAAACGCCATTGAGAACCCGCACCCATGGAACAAGAACCCACACCCCTGATGCAACCACTACAGGACCGGATGATCCTGGTCACCGGCGCGGCCGAGGGCGTCGGACGCGCGGTCGCCTTGGCCGCCGCGACCAGGGGCGCGACCCTGGTCCTGAGTGACCACCCCGATGCCGACCTCGCCGCCGTCTATGACCAGATCGAGGCAAGCGGCGGGGCCCAGCCCGCCATCCTGCCGCTGAACCTGGATACGGCCGATGAGAAGGGCTGCCGCACCGCGGCCGATTTGGTGGGCAACTGCTGCGGGCGACTCGACGCGCTGGTCCACTGCGCCGCCTTTGCACCCTACCTCGCCCGCATCGACGACTACGACAGCGGCGAGTGGGAGCGCGTCCTGCGGGTCAACCTGACCGCACCTTTCCTGCTCACCCAGGCCTGCCTGCCGTTGTTGCGCGCGTCAGCGGACGCGGTGGTGATCTTCACCTCCGACCGGGTGGGCCGCACCGGCCTGGCCTATTGGGGCGCCTTCGCGGCAGCCAAGTTCGGCATTGAGGGCTTGGCGCAGGTGTTGGCGGACGAGACCCGCGACAGCAGCCCCATCCGCGTCGCCTGCCTCGATCCGGGGATCGTTCGCACGGGCCTGCGCGCCCGCCTTTACCCCGGCGAGGATCCGTTCACCCTGCCCGCGGCCGAGAGCGTTGTGCCGCGCTACCTGGACCTGCTCGAAGGCTCCGGATTCAGCCGCTCTTGAAGCCGACCGTCTGGTGACTGCCGTCGCAAAAGGGTTTGTTCTTCGACGCCCCGCACCGGCACAGGGCGACCTGAGTCCCCTCCCAGGCGACGCGTCCGCTGGCGGCACGGATGCTCAGGTTGCCCTTGACCAGCAGCGGCCCATCCACCAGCGACTTGATACGCAGCGGACCGCCCAAGGCCGTGAGCGGCGCCCCCCGCTCCCCGACAGACCCGAAGTCCTCGAACCCGGCCTTGAGGTGGCTGTTGTCGCAGAAGGGCTTGTTGGCGGATAGACCGCAACGGCAAACGGCGGCGCGGAACCCTACCCCCGGCATATCCGCGGGCGCCCCCTCGATCTCCAGATCGCCGCGGGCGTACAACGGGCCGTTGTAGGCGACCGTCACCGTGTTCTCCCCAGGGGCCACCTCGGGCCGGTCGTCATGGTCGTGGTACGACAGGGCCCCACTGGGACAACGTTCGATAATCTCGCGCACCTCCGCCTTGCTGCACTGGTCCGGAATGCACCAGGGCTCACGTCCGCTGACGAACAAGGTGCCGGCCGCGTTGCCGCACTCGCCGATATGGATGCACAGCCGTGCGTCCCAGTGAACGTCGATCGCGGCACCTGGATACTCAACCACCGCGTCCCGGCTCTCGTCTTGCGGATTCTCGTCTTGCTCGCTCATCTGGCTGACCTCTATGCTGGCTTTGACTCACGTACCGGCCGAACGGTAGACTCCGCGCGCACCAGTTTCAAGCGCCGGGAGAATCCTTGAGGGTCGGCAGTGCCAAACCTCGCCTAAGACGCCATGCAAGCAACCGCAAATCTCAACATCGCGGCGTTCGACACGATGCCCGCACCGGAGGAGATCCTGCGCCGCGTTCCCATCACGGATCGGGCCACGACCACCGTGCTGTCCGGGCGCGCCACGTTGGAGGCCATTCTGGATCGACGCGATCCGCGGCGGTTCGTGGTGATTGGCCCCTGCTCGATGCATGACCCGGTCGCCGGCCTGGACTATGGGCACCGACTGCGCGGGCTCGCCGATGAAGTCGCCGACGTGCTGGTGCTGGTCATGCGCGTCTATTTCGAGAAACCCCGCACCACGACCGGCTGGAAGGGATTTATCAATGACCCGTTCCTGAATGATACCTTTCATATCGCGGATGGTATGCAGATGGCGCGGAGCTTTTTATTGGCCGTCAATGAACTGGGGCTGCCCGCCGCGACCGAGGCGCTTGACCCGATCGCACCACAATATCTGGGCGATCTCATCGCCTGGACAGCAATCGGCGCACGGACCGCCGAATCGCAAACACATCGCGAAATGTCCTCGGGATTATCGACTCCCGTCGGTTTCAAGAACGGCACCGACGGCAGCATCGACACCGCCATCAATGCCATCCTCTCGGCGGCGCAACCCCACAGTTTTCTCGGCATCAACGCGCTCGGCCAATCATGCATCGTCAGGACCCGCGGCAACCGCTATGGCCATTTGGTGCTGCGGGGTGGCGACAGTCGTCCGAACTACGACACCGTCAGCGTTGCCATGGCGGAGCAGGCGTTGCTCAAAGCCCAACTGCCGGCCAATCTCGTCATCGATTGCTCCCACGCGAACAGCCATAAGCGGCCGGAACTGCAACCGCTTGTCATGCAGGATGTCGTCAATCAGATCCACGCCGGCAATCATTCGATCCTGGGCATGATGGTCGAAAGCTTTATCGAAGCCGGCAACCAACCGATTCCCGAAGACCCGGCACGGCTGAGGTACGGCTGCTCGGTAACCGACGCCTGTATCTCCTGGCCGACGACCGAGCACATGATCCGCGAAGCCGCCGCCGCACTGCGCACACGTGAGCGCGCGCGATGATAACAGCCACTCGCCGCCTGTCGTCGTCCGGGTGACGGTCAAACCACTGTGACTCAAGCCACCGCTTTCTGCTTTGACGGCCACCCTCTTCCGCGGACCTTTCGGGAGTGCTGCCTTGGCTTGAGCGTTGTGACGTGTCTGCTGTGTTCCGGCGCGGCGACGGCAGCGGACAGCGTCTGGAGCACCATTCAACTGCATGGGTTCGCCGCCCAGAGCGTCATCAAGACGAGTGACAACCGGTTCTTTGGCGACAGCCCCGAAACCTCATTCGACTCGACCGAGATCGGCATCAACGCATCGGTTCGACTCGATCCGAAAGTTCTTCTGGCCGGGCAGGTCCTGGCGCGACGAGCCGGCGACATGTATGACGGCACCCCATCGCTCGACTATGCACTGGCCGACATCGCACTGATCGCCTCCCCCGAGCGCATCCTCGGGATTCGCCTTGGACGCGTCAAGAACCCGCTCGGCCTCTACAACGAGACGCGCGACGTCCCATTCACGCGTCCCGGCATCTTTCTCCCCCAGGTGATCTATTACGACAAGGTGCGCAATATCGTGCTCTCCTCCGACGGAGCCGCCGTCTATGGCTCCCTGTACAACGACCTGGGGGAGTTTTCGCTGACGCTCATCGGCGGCTGGCCAGTGCTCGATGAAAACGTTCAGTGGACCTACCTCGGCGGGGACTTCCCCGGCACACTCAGACCAAACGGCTCGGTGTGGACCGGCAGCCTCTGGTACGCGACGGTCAACGAGCAATTGCGGTTCGGATTGAGCGGCGCACTCGCGTCCCTGCGCTACGCCCCCCACCAGAACGACATCCTCGGCCCGGGACAGACCGACATCGTTTACGGCATCGCTTCGCTGCAATACAGCGCGCAGCGCTTCACGCTTTCCGCTGAATACGGTCTGGAACCGGTGAAGTGGCGGAGCTATGGGCCATTGCTACCGCGACAGAAAGTCACCTCCGAGGGCTACTATCTGCAAGGCACCTATCGGATCCGTTCGAATCTTGAATTCATGGCATGCTACGAAGAGGGGGTCGCCGACCGCGACGATCGCGACGGCAGTGAGTTCGCAGGAGTGACTGGCGGAATGGTTCCCGCACATGCAATGTTCTCAAAAATCGCCACTGTCGGCCTGCGTTGGGATCTCACTCCCAACCTCATGCTGCGCGCCCAGTACCAATGGAACCAGGGCACCCTCGTGCTTTCCCAGCTGGAGAATCCGGACTTCACGCGCCAGCGTGAATACTGGAATCTGCTGGCGCTGCAAGTCGCGTTTCGCTTCTGAGGTCGCAACGCGGTGACTCATCGAATCGCCAGCAACTTAATCCATTGGCCGCAATGGATCACCATACTGGCCTTCACTGTCTTGGTGATGGCGTTCAGTCCCAGACGGGGTCTGACACAGGAAGTCATCGCGAATTCCGGTTTGCCAAACACCACCATCACCCGCAACGAGGCCCGGTTGTTCTTCTCGATGAAACTCGGCATTTGGCCGAACGGAGCGCCGGTTCAGGTCTACGTCCTGCCAGACGATCACCCGCTGCATCGTGAGTTCTGCACCCAGGTGCTCGGTTTGTACCCTTACCAACTCCGCCGCGTCTGGGATCGCCAGGTCTTCTCCGGCACCGGCCAATCACCCGTCACGATTTCGAGCGAAGCGGAACTGATCGAACGCACGGCGGCTTCGCCGGGCGCGGTGAGTTACGCGGCGAAGCCCCCGGAAAACCCGCGGGTCCGCGTACTGACCGTTAAGTAGCTACGGCGGTTGAATCAAACCGGTTCCGGCGGTTTGCGCAGAAGCACATTGTAGGCGTTGCCGGAGACCTCTTCCGCGACCATCGCAAGGCCGGACGCAATCAACTTCTCGCGGATTTCGGCGTGATGATAAGGCGTATAAAGGATGCCTTTGCGCATTCCCCACTGGTTGATTCGCTCGGCGATCCGTCGCAGTAACCACGGACCGCGCGGATACAGGAGGACATTTGCCGCCAGGGTGCCGCCGGGTTTGAGAACACGGACAACCTCCGCCAGGGCGCCGTCGAGATCAGGAAAACAGTGCACGGCATTGGCGATGTTCGCGCTATCAAAACAGGCATCCGCGAAGTCGAGCGACGACACGTCCGCGTGCAGCAGTGCCAGCTCGGGCCTGCCGGAGAAGCGTTGCCGCGCGCCGACGAGCATCGGCTCCGCGTAGTCAAAGCCGACAATCCGCACCCGCGGCAGTCCCTTCCAGCGCCGCCAGCGCAGGATGATAGCGAGCAGACTGCCGCTGCCGATGGCGACTTCAAGGTGATGAGCGCCAAGATTGCTCCCGAACAGTCGCACTTGCCGACCGAGGGTGCTCCGGTAGGCAAAAGTCAGAATGAAGAGTCCGCGGATGTCGTACCACCAGGGCGGCGATGAATAGGCGCGGGCGATGTTGTCGCGGGATTGATTCAACCTGGACGTTGACTGGACCATCGTGTTCTATGACCTGTGACTAGGCGATCACCTCAACGCAGCAGACGCAGTGCTGACGCGAGGACGAGACGCTGAAGCGGATTGGCGTTGCCCCAAGGGCGCCAGGTCTTTGCGTAGCGGTTGCGATAGGGGTCGAACTGTTGTCCCCAAGGGGCAGCCAGCACCTTGCCGCGGCACAGCAGAATCTTGAGCACTTGGGTCGCCGCCATTCCCGCGCAGATCTCACAGGCCATCGGCGTCGAGGGCCCCCGCTGACGCGCGAAATCGACCGCTTGCGGGTAGACCAGGTAACGCAGTTGCAACATCGCCGGCGAAAGGCCAACCAGAAAGCGGACCAGCTGCTCGTGTTCAGTCCGGCCTTGCAGGCGAAAATACGCCTCAAAGGTCATCTTTCCGGGCAGAAAGACCAGCATCGCGGCCCCCATGCCAAGCGGTGCCGCGGTGACTGAAGGTATGGCAAGTTCCGCGCACGCAGCAAAGACCGCACGCCGGGCGGCAACGGCGAAATAGTCCAGCCCGTCGAGATAGAGATCCGCATCACGCAGGAACTCAACCAGGTTACCACCGTCGATCGCCGTGTCGAAGGTTCTGAGATCGAGATCAGGATTGATGTCCCGCGCCATCCGGGCGAGCACCTCGACCTTGCGCTGACCGAAGGTGCTCACATAGGCACCGACCTGGCGATTGAGGTTCACTGGTTCAAAGATGTCCGGGTCCGCAATGGTGAAGCGCTCAACACCAAGACGTGTCAAGGTAAGCAGGTGGCTGCCGCCGACGCCGCCAAGGCCCGCAATCGCGATCCGCTTCGTTCGAAGCACGGCCTGTTCAGCGGGCGTCAGCCAGCCAAGGTTGCGCGAGAACGCCTCAGTAGTGTGATGAGGTGGAGTCGACATACAGCCATCAATCGATATCAACGCAGTGCGCATGCGGCGGCGCCAACCGCGTTTCCACTCGGAGGTTACCGGGCATCGGACACGGGTTCAGGACGCTTGGAAGTTGCTGCGAGTTCTGTACGCTCTCAGTGATCCAACTGTATAACTGACGGAACTCCTGACCCATCGTCCTCACGAATTCATCTGTATCGATGGCATAAACGGCTCGTATCCCGTGATAGTCTATATCGCGACCGACGCGATGAAAGTGGACACCGAAGCGAGTCAGCAAGCGCGGCAAGAACGGCTCCATGAGTGCGAACAAATTCGGTCTCTTAAGCCGTTCCGCCATCACTGCGGCTCCGAGCGTCAATCCGACCGAAATCAGTGGGAAAGTACGCCGCTCCGAATCCGTAAGCTCCCATAAGAGGGCCTTGCCGAAGCGGGTCATCGCCTCGCCCGGGCGGCGGCGAAAAATGCCATCAACAGCAAAACGCGAAGCCTCACACAGGTGCTCGCGGGGTGCCCTGAAGGCGATGAGCGGAGCCTCGTCAAGACTCCCGCTACACCATTTCTCGTAAGGCATCACATTGGAACTGCCTTTCACTGACGCCGGGCAGATTCGCACACAGCCAGCGGCCAATCCCGAGCCATTATGGGTCACCAAGCAGTGGGTCGCCGCCTCGTCGAACTCGTCCGCTTCCATTCCGTCCGGAAAGCGTTCAGGGGACTCATACCCGAACTCTTCACAATAGACGCGATAACGTATCCGGAGCGTCTCTTCAAGGTCCGCAGGGGTCACCGCCAAACCGAACATCGTGCGGCGCGCCTTATCCACCCTACAAAATTGCAGGTTTTGTAGGGTGGATAAGCGCAGCGCATCCACCATCAGCCCCGCCGACGGCTTCACGCTGGATGCTGCCGCCCAAATTTGGAATTGCTGCGTTGATCTCCAACACGCTACCGTCGGTCAGGGCGCGAACTGTCGCGATGCTCTCATAGTTGCCAATCAGGGCTGATTCACCGAAGACATCCCCAACCGACAATTCCGCAACAGTGACTTCCAGCGTCGACTGGTTCGGAATCTGCGCCCGACCCAGCACGGCCAACCCGCCCTGCTCGACGATGAACAAGGATTGACCGAGACGCCCCTCGGTCGTCAGATTCTCTCCCGCCACGAACGTACGGCGAACCCAGGCAGCACCGTCATTGAGGCGGGGACTGCGCAGCAAATCTTGCACGAATTCGAGAAACATAGTGCCACTCGACTCCAACCGGTCCTGTGCCTGCCAGCACCGCCCCGCTGCCGGACGCTCCTGCTGCTGACCGCCAGCGAGGCCAATCCGACACCGCTCCGTTGCCTTGAGGCCGACGGGGAGAGCCGGTGGTGAGCCCGCTCGCTCTGGCTGAGCATAAACCCACCGTCTGGAGCGAAGCAATCGCCGACTCAGAAAATCTTGAACGGCAACCCTCAGCGCAGACTGCCGACACCTTCAAGACCGAATGTCTGCAAAACGCCGCCGGCGAGGCTCGCCCCGAGGCGTTCAGTGAAGCGCTCGAACAGATCTTTCCTCTTAGTATACTCGACCAGGGTCTCGGCGCCGATCAGCTCCCGCGCGACAAAGCTGGAATTCCCCAGGCCGTCCGCCAGCCCCAAGGCGAGCGCCTGATCGCCGCTCCAGAAGAGCCCGCTGAAGACCTCCTCCCCCCCTTTCAGGCGGTCGCCGCGTCCGGCCTTGACGGCCGCAATGAACTGACGATGCAGATCGTCCAACACGACCTGGATGAACACCCGCTGCGACTCTGGGAGTGGGGAGAACGGATCGAGGATACCCTTGTTGGCCCCGGCAGTGAGCAGGCGCCGCTCGACCCCAAGGTCCTTCATGGCATCGACGAAACCGAAACCGTCGATGCGTACGCCAATCGAACCGACCAGGCTCGCCTTGTCCACGTAAATCTGATCCGCCGCCGCGGCGATGTAATAGCCACCGGAGGCGCACAGATCCACGGCCACGGCGTAGACCGGCATCTCCTTTTCATTGTCTTTCTTATATTTTTCCTTGAGCCTGCGGATCTCGTCAGCGATGTACCCGGACTGTACCGGACTGCCGCCGGGACTGTTGATCCGGATGATGACGCCTTTCACATGGTCCGCCTCGAAGGCATCGCGTAACGCCGTGATCACGCGGTCGGCGCTTGCCTCCGTCTCGGAGGAGATGACCCCCTTGATCTGGATCAGGGCCGTATGATCTTCACCGGTCTTGATACCCTCCCAGGTATTGCGCGCCAGGGCGGCCGCCAGAAGCCCAATCAAATACAACAGAATCAAAAGCTTGAAGATGTAGCCCCAACGTCTTCCGCGGCGCTGGTCGCGCAGGTGCTCCAAGGCCATCCGATTGATCAAAGACCGCTCCCAGTCCGGGTCACCGGGCGCCGGCATCGGCGCCTCGTCGCGTTTCCAGAATCGCCAATTCATCGCTGGTCCTCTACTCATGCGCGGGATAATGATGCGAAAGGGTTGAAGCGAAAACCGTGCCGGCTTCCGGGTCAATCAGGGTTGCCGGACCTAGCAGTTTGTCGGACTTGCAGCGTAAGAACTTGATTATAGAAGATAAAAAATTTGCGCCAAAAAAGCTGAAACTCTTTAACTTCAATCGGTTACCTCATCAAGTCCGACAGGCTGCTAGGGGCGGGTTTCAAACCCGCCGCTAAACCAACGCCATGTTTGGCTATCAGGTGCGAAGACGCCGATCCGCAGCGTGCGAACGCGTCGCTAACCAGTCCGGGATGGCGGCGAGCGACTGCACACACGCCAGCGGCCCGCACGCCAGCAAGCGCTCCGGAGTATGGACTCCGTAGCAGACGGCCAAAGCACCGACGCGGGCATTGGCGGCCATGTGCAGGTCGTATTCGGTATCGCCGATCATCAGGGTCTGCGCTGGTTCAACGTCCAATTCGTCCATCAGCTCCAGGAGCATCAGCGGATCCGGCTTGGAAGCGGTTTCATCAGCACAGCGGGTGGCCTCGAACAACCCGGCAAGCCCGGTCTCCGCCAACGACAGGTCGAGCCCGCGCCGACTCTTGCCGGTCGCAACCGCGAGCAAATAGCCTTGCGCACGCAACTGTTCGAGGGTCTCGCGCGCACCCGGGAACAAGGCGGCGGGGGTCTGGTCGGCGAACAGGAAGCGTTGCCGGTAATGCCCTGCAACCAGCCGCCGCTGCGCGGCGTCAGCCGTCGGCCACAGGCGCGCCATGGCCTCATCCAACCCCAGGCCGATGATGTCCGCGGCCGCCGCACGGCTGGGCGGCGGTTGGCCTGCATCAATGAAGGCACCCAACAGGCAGTTGACGATCCGCACCTGCGAGTCCATCAATGTGCCGTCCCAATCGAAACAGAGTAATGCGAAACTCATCAACCGGTCACCTCGACAGTTGCCGCTGCGGTGAGACGCACGAGCACCTGCTCCAACTCCGCCGGGAGGGGTGCGTCCACGCGGAGTTGCTGCTCCATGTAGGACGCGCGAAAGCTCAGGGTCCCGGCGTGCAGAAAGAGTCGATCGAGGCCCACGGCCTTGAGACGCCGATTGGCCTCGAAGTCACCGTACTTGGGATCACCCGCCAGGGGCGCCCCCAGATGGGCCGCGTGGACACGGATCTGATGGGTGCGTCCGGTGATCAGGCGCGCCTCGACCAGGGTCACCACCCCAAGCCCAGTGACTTCACTGAGCGGACCGTTGCAGACAAAGCGGCGTAACCGCTTGAATAGGGTTCGGGCCGACTTGCCGGCGACCCGGTCCACTTTCACCACCCGCTCCCCCCCCGACTGCCCATGCTTGGCCAAGGGCGCATCGACGGTGAGCGTCTGGCTCGGCAGATCGCCGAGAATCAGGGCAAGGTAACGCTTTTCCACGTCGCCGTCGCGCAATAACTGGTGCAGGTCGCGCAAGGTGCTGCGGCGCTTGCTGACCAGCAGGCAGCCCGAGGTGTCGCGATCCAGCCGGTGGACCAACTCCAACTCGGCGCCCGGACGCAGTTGGCGCAGGTTCTCGATCAGGCCGTAGCTCAAGCCGCTGCCGCCATGCACGGCGAGCCCGGCGGGCTTGTCGATGACCAGCAACCGCTCATCTTCGAACAGGACCGCCGCGGCCAGGCGCGCCAATGATCGCTCGGGCGCCCGCACGGGCTGCGTTGGCGCGGACATCCGCAGGGGTGGGAGCCGCACAAGGTCACCGGCCTGCAACCGGTAGTCGGCCTTGACCCGGCCCTTATTGACACGGACCTCGCCGCGACGCAGCACCCGGTAGAGGTGACTGCGCGGGACGCCCTTCAGATGACGGACCAGGAAATTATCGATGCGTTGCCCGACCGACTCCGCGTCGACACGGACCAGGGTGACGGCCGGGGCGCGATCATCGGAAGTCGGGAGGGGTAAGGCGGGGGTTGGATGGGTCGGAGTCAACGGGGTTGCATCCGGCCTTGCGGCTCAATTGCTGCCATAGATATTCACTGTTAGTATTCGGGCCTTGCGCAGGCGAGCGAAAGACTCAAGAACTTGCCGCAAGCGACGCGTGCATTCCGGAAGCCTTGACGGCCTTGATGGTGCGACGCGATGGTTTGGTGCCGATTGGCAGCTAAAGTGACTTGGCTGCCATCTGGACCGAGGCCGGGTCAGCCCGGCGAGACACTGAAATGAGTCGGCGAAGCGCTTGGGCGAGCTGCGGCACGTCCCACGGGTTCGGTCAGGTCGGGTGGATTCTACACCCGGACCGCCGTGCCCGCCCGCGGCCCCTGACCGGTGTCCCCAAACGGGGACGCCGGGCACTCGGCCCAACCCTCGCCACTGAACGAATCCGGGACGCCGTCGCCACTGGCGCGTCCCAAGAGACGCGGGCGACTTCAACAACTTGCCCGTAACCCTAAGAAACGGATGTGCATGTCCGTCCCGGTCCGCCCGCGCGCAGTGCGCCGGGCCCAGGGATCCCGAGCCGCGATGGCGGTGCTGCCCCGAATGCGGCGACACCCACACGGTACGTCCAGCAGCGGGCCAAGTCCGCGCCGCGGACGGTGTTGAAGACGGACCATGCGCCCTGTGCGAGAAGGAACAAGATGAAAAGAATGCTGATCAACGCGACTCAGCCGGAAGAGTTGCGCGTAGCGACGGTCGACGGCCAGGTCCTCTACAACCTCGATATCGAATCGCCTGGCCGCGAGCAGAAAAAAGCGAATATTTACAAGGGTACTATCACCCGCGTCGAACCCAGCCTGGAGGCCGCCTTCGTCGACTACGGCGCGGAACGTCACGGCTTTCTGCCCCTGAAGGAAATCTCGCGGATCTACTTCGAGGCGGACACCGCCAAACCCGGCAGCCGCATCAACATCAAGGACGTGCTCAAAGAAGGGCGCGAGGTGGTGGTACAGATCGACAAGGAAGAGCGCGGCAACAAGGGCGCCGCGCTCACCACCTTCGTCTCGCTCGCCGGCCGCTACCTGGTGCTCATGCCCAATAACCCGCGGGCCGGCGGGGTCTCCCGCCGCATCGAGGGCCAGGACCGCAGTGAACTGCGGGACGTCATGAGTCAGCTCCAGATCCCCGAGGACATGGGGCTGATCGTGCGCACCGCGGGGGTGGGCAAGAACACCGAGGAACTCCAGTGGGACCTGGATTACCTGCTCCAGCTCTGGCGGGCGATCGAAACCTCCGCCGCGGGGCGCAAGGCGCCCTTCCTGATCTACCAGGAAAGCGACGTCATCATTCGCTCCATCCGCGACTACCTGCGGGTGGACATCGGCGAGATCGTGATCGACGACCGGGCGGTCTACGAGCGGGCCGAGGCCTTCATGCGCCAGGTCATGCCCGGTAACCTGAAGAAACTGCGGATTTACCAGGACGAAGTCCCGCTCTTCACCCGCTATCAGATCGAGAGCCAGATCGAAACGGCGTTTCAGCGCGAGGTGCGTCTGCCGTCCGGCGGATCTATCGTCTTCGACCACGGCGAGGCCCTGACCTCCGTCGATATCAACTCCTCACGCGCCACCAAGGGCGCGGACATCGAGGAGACGGCGCTCAACACGAACCTCGAGGCCGCCGACGAAATCGCACGGCAATTGCGCCTGCGCGACCTGGGCGGACTCTTCGTCATCGACTTCATCGACATGACCCCGCCGAAGAACCAGCGGGCGGTGGAAGATCGGCTGCGCGATGCCCTCAAGCACGACCGCGCCCGCGTCCAGGTGGCGCGGATTTCGCGTTTCGGGCTGCTGGAAATGTCACGCCAACGCCTGCGCCCATCGCTGGGAGACTCCACCACCAGCGAGTGCCCGCGCTGCCATGGTCAGGGCAAGATCCGCGGGGTCGAGTCGCTCGCCCTGTCCATCCTGCGTATCATCGAAGAGGAGGCGATGAAGGACAGCACGGAGCGCATCATCGCCCACCTGCCGGTCAGCGTCGCCACCTTCCTGCTCAACGAGAAGCGGCGGGCCATTCTGGATCTGGAAGCGCGCCAGGAGGTCCAGGTCGTCCTGCTGCCCAGCGAGCAGATCGAGACCCCGGACTACCAGATCGAGCGGGTCCGGACCCAGGATATGGCCAAACAGCCGGATGATCGCCCCAGCTTCGAGCTGGTCGCGCCCACCCAAGCGGTCGCCAACCCCTATGCGCGTCAAAGTGAGCCGGTGCGCGGCGAGGAGCCGGCGGTCAAGCAGGTCACTCCCACCTGCCCCATGCCGACGCGCGAGCCGCCGCCGGACGCGGACGAGCGGCCCTATTCCCCCCGCGGCACCGAGCGCGTCGCCGAGCAGCCCGCCGAACGGCACCCGGACTTCCGCACCGGCACGGAGTCGGAGCGCCCGCCCCACGAGAACCTGCTCAAACGCATCTGGACCGGGCTGTTCGCGCCGCGCGGCGTGGAACCGGCCGAGCCTCCCTATGAACGGGACGGGCAGGCGGATCAGCAGGGCTCGCGCGCCGAGCGGCCCAATCAGGCAGGCCAGCAGCGGCGGCCGGACGTGGGGCAACGCCCTCGCGGGGAAGACACGCGACGCGACCCACGCGACAACCGGCGTCCACCGGGAGCCGTGAGCCCCGGTCGCGGCGAGGCGGAACGTCAACGCAGCAGCGGTCGCAACCCCGAGCGCGCGGTCGATCGACCTGCTGAGCGACCGCCGGAGCGGCCCAGCGAGCGGGGTGCGGCCCCGAATGGCAACCGGGACAACCAACGGACCCAGCCCCGTCCGGACGCTAATCGTTCAGAGAACGGACGTTCCGATACCTTGCGCGCGGATACCGGACGCGCGGACAACGGCCGTCCGGAGTCATCAGACGAGCAGCCGCGGGAACGCCGTGAGGGCGACCCGCGCAGCCGCCGCGGGGGTCGCGGTCGCGGTCGACGCGACGAGCCGCGGGCCGCCGCCGATGGCGCCCAGGCCGGCGGCACGCCCGGCGGCCAACGCGATCAGCGCCGGGATCTTCAGGAACCGAGTCAGGAAAGCCGTGGGCTCCAGCCCCAGGCGCTCCCGCCGACCGAGCCGGTCGAGAATCGGCAGGCCCCGACCGATCGCCAGGAACCGGGTGCCATGCCGCGCACCGAGCCCCGCATGGAGCCGCTCGCCGAGCCGACCAGATCGACGGAACCACGCGACGCGCAGCCGCTTGCGGAAACTCCCGCGCTGGTGATTCCCGCGTCGACGGCGGTCGAACCGACCCAACCGCCAACCGCGACGCACGAAGCGCACCAGACACCGGCATGGCAGCCCAATCCCGCGGTCAGCACCGAGACCAGCCCGCCACGCGATGTCATCGAGCGGCCGCCGGAGTTGGAGACCAGCCACCCGCGCTGGCCCGCGGCCGCGGCCGAAATCGTGCCCGAGCGCAGCGACTGGGATCACTCCCCGACGACCCCGGCGAGCGACACGACACCGGTCGAGACCCCGCGTGCAGCAGCCGAGCCGTCCACCAACCGGGCTTCCGGATCATCGACCTGGTGGCCTACGGATCGCGCACCGACCGCGGATCCGGTCGTCGCACCGACGGCTGGCGTCGCGGCGGGCGCCGAGCCCTCACGCGACCTTGAGTCCGCAAGCCCAGTCGCCGCACAAGACGTCCCGGTTATCTCAAGCCCGAGTCCGGCCACGGCGATCACCGGCGAGCCACGCGTACCCCAAGAGCGCCAAACACGCGACTGGGATCGTCAGCGACCGGTCGATACATCGCCAGAGGCGGCAGGCCAGCCGACCGCGAGAACGTCCGGGGGCGCGACGCCGGGCGACGTCGAGCCGGAGGCCTGGGTCGGCTATGACGAGGACGACGACGAGGATACGGACGATGTCGGCGGCGCCGACGTGGTCCAGACCGAGGCGTCCCCGACGGAACCGCCCCGGACGTCCCGGCGGCGGCGCGGCGGCAGTCGCAATCGGCGGCGTCCGAGCGCCAATGGTGAACGTGCCCCGTCAACGGACGAGTCCGCACCCGACACCCGCGCGGACACTGGCGCGGAATCCAACACGGTCGATAGCGGCGAGGCTGGCTGGACCGCGCAACCGGAGGCGGATGAACCAACGCCAATGCGTCCAGCCGCGCGGCAGCGCAGCGGCAGTGACCGGGTCGCGCCGGCGGCACCGGTCGCCGCTCCGGTGACGATTCCCGTTCCGACACGGGAGGACCCGCCGCCCTTCGCCCCGGTCGCGTCCCCGATGAACCTCGGCGGCGAGCAACACGCCGACACCGAGCCGTCGGCGGAGCGACGGACCGCTGAGACCAAGGACGACTCACCCGCTTGAGGGACTGACGTGGCCGCCCAGCGTCGCCCGACCACCCGCCATCCCGGCGCCCTTAACTGGGGGCGCCGGCTGTTCGGCGTACTCGTCGCGGCTCTGGGCCTGGCGCACGCCGAGCCCTTGCCGGTCGCCATTGACAAGGCGCTGCGGCTCCAGCAGATCAACCAGGTCGATCTGAGCCTGTACCTGCGCGAGGTCACCCAGACGCAACCGCGGATTGCGGTCAACGCGGACACTCCGCGCCAGCCCGCTTCCACCATCAAGCTCCTGACCAGCATCGCTGCCCTGGGCCGACTGGGACCCAACTTCCGCTGGCAAACCCGCGCCTGGCTGGATGGTCCACTGGTGAACGGCCGGCTGGCCGGGAACCTGATCATTCAGGGCGGCGGCGACCCCAGCCTGCGCCTGGCCGACCTGTGGCGGTTCCTCCGGGCCTTGCGCGCCCAGGGTCTGCAAACGATCGGCGGCGACCTCATCATCGACAACAGCGCCTTCGACCCACCCGAGACTACCCGCGCGGCGTTCGACGGCAAGGGACAGTCCGGCTATAACGCCCTGCCGGTGGCCTTCAGCATTGATGAGCAACTGACCCAGGTCGAATTGCGGCTCGACCCCAAGTCCGCGGCGCTGAGCGCCTGGCTGGAGCCCCCGGTCGCTAACCTGGATATCCAGAATCAGTTGAAAGTGGTCAAAGCGCCCTGTCAGACCAAGCACCATCGGGTGCATGCCGCGCTGACCGGCGAGCACGCCCCAACCATCATGACACTGACCGGAACCTTCGCCTCCGAGTGCCAACGTGACAGTGTCGCGGGGCTCCTGCTGGACCCGGTACAGCAGGCGGGCCGTGCCGTTCTGGCCCTGTGGCAGGACCTGGGCGGGCGCCTGGAGGGCACACTGCGTGAGGGCGTCCGCCCCAAGGGTGCCACCCTGCTGCATGCGATCGAGTCACCGGAACTCCCCGTCGTCCTGCGTGATGTCAACAAATGGAGCAACAACCTGATCGCCCGCACCCTGTTCCTGACTATCGGCATGGAACGCTACGGCCGCCCGGCCACCTTGGAGAAAGGTCGAGACGCGATCAAAGAATGGCTGGACCAACAGGGTCTGGACTTCCCCGAACTGGTGCTCGACAACGGCAGCGGCCTGTCACGGTCGGACCGCATCGCGGCACAGAGCATGGGGCGGCTCCTCGCCTGGGCCTACACCCATCCCGGCATGGCGGAACTGATGGCCTCCCTGCCCATCCTGGGCGTGGACGGCACCCTGCACCGCCGCTTCAAGCGCGAGCCCCTACGCGCCCAGGGCCACCTCAAGACCGGCACCACCCGGGGCGTCACGGCGCTGGCCGGATTCCTCGACGACGCCCGCGGCCGGCGCTGGGTGTTGGTCTCGTTGATCAACAACCCGCGCCTGGCCACCTGGCGCGGCAAGGCGGTGGAAGACGCCATCCTGCGCTGGGTCTATGACGAAACCGGCGGCGAACGGCGCGGCGCCGGGGGCTCGGGTCCAGCCGGCAAGGCGGCGAAGCTGTCGGAGCGCGGTGATTGATCGCGGCGACGATGTGGCGGAGTGGACCACACCTCGATTCGCAAGACTTTGCAAGCGCCCGTCGAAGAACGGCAGGGCCGCTTAGGGCTTACATCCGAAAGAGCCTCGATCGGCCTAACTTAAGACAAAACAGACGCCGGAATCGACCGCAAGAACTCCACCAACCGCGAGCGGCACCCCGGCGGAAGTCGGGATAAGACAGCGAGCAGTTCCCGTTCCTCCCTGTTCAGTATCACAGGAGCCGGGATGTATCGCTCGGGCCGCTCGTCCACCCCCGCGGGATCGTAGTCTCTAACCCCTCGCCCGGTTGCCAGCCACTCAAAGCGGACCGCCAGCACACCTGCCGCGCGCGCCAAGTTCTCCACGCTGGGCGTTGTTTTCCCTTGCTCCCAATGACCGCACGCACCGCGGGTTACGCCGACCTCGGCGGCCAACTCCGCCTGGGACAAAGCCCGGTGCTCGCGAGCTTCCCGGATACGTGCAGCAATTGACATGCCTCACAGGATAGTATTGCTATCCCTCAGCGAAAACGATAGTATTAGCATCACTTCTTGGAGATACCGTATCTATCCTCCGCTTAGCCTTGGGTCGTAGCTTCCGGGTTGGCTGCGCGCGGCCATCCTTACCGAAGGACTAAGCCCTAGATAAACGGCAAGCCGTTGCCCCGCCGCCGCGATAGGGATCGAAGAGAAACAATCAGTCTGGGTCAAAGGAACAAGTAAGGATGATCCCATGAAAGATTTCCGTCTCTCGATCGTTGTTACTCTGGCGTGCCTGGCGGTTGCGGGCTACTGGGGTGCTCAATCGGGCCAGGGAGCGGTTCCGGCGATCTTCCTCGCCTTCATCCTGGGTGTCATGGAAGTGAGCCTCTCCTTCGATAATGCCGTAGTGAATGCTAGCGTCCTCAAGGACATGGAAGAAAAATGGCAGCGAATCTTCCTCACTATCGGCATTCTCATTGCCGTCTTCGGGATGAGACTCCTCTTCCCCATTTTGATCGTCACCGTCGCCACCGGCCTCGGCATGGGTGAGGTCGCCACGATGGCTCTTGACCGCCCCGAAGAATATGCCCGCCACCTACAGGAAAGCCACGTCGGCATCGCCGCCTTCGGAGGCGTGTTTTTGATGCTCGTTTTCCTCTCTTTTCTCTTCGACGAGAGTAAAGAACTCCACTGGCTGGGAACAATCGAAGAGCGCCTGTCCAGACTCGGAAAGCTCGGCTCTATTGAAGTCATGGCCGCGCTCCTGATCCTCTTTGTCCTGCAATACGTCCTCCCCCTTGAACCCTTGGAGCGCCTCACGATGCTGGTTGCCGGTGTCGGCGGCGTCATCCTTTATATCGCCGTCAGCAGCGTCGGCAGTCTGTTCGAAAACGACGAGGACGGAAACGCTGCCGTGACCGCCGCCAAACGCAACGGCGTAGCCGGCTTTCTTTACCTTGAAATTTTGGACGCATCGTTCTCGTTCGACGGCGTGATCGGCGCATTCGCCATCACCCGTGACGTCATCATCATCATGCTCGGGTTGGCGATCGGTGCCATGTTCGTTCGCTCCCTCACAGTCCACCTGGTCCGTAAAGGCACGCTCGATGAGTACGTCTACCTTGAACATGGCGCCCATTACGCCATTGGCGTACTCGCCGGCATCATGTTAGCCGGGATCGTTTACCACGTCTCCGAAGTGGTCACCGGACTGATTGGTATTGGATTTATCCTGCTCGCTCTGGTCTCATCGGTACGTCACCGAGCGAAGACGCTGATTGCGGAAAACTAATTTCTTTCCTAACCCCTATCATTAAACCGACATCCGATCGAACTGGAGGAACGCATGGCGGTAACGCTCAAGAAGGGAGGCAATCTCTCCCTTTCCACGACCAGCCCCAACCTAAAAACCATCCTGGTCGGACTCGGCTGGTCCGCCCGCGGCACCGATGGCGACGATTTCGATCTCGACGCAAGCGTCTTTATGGTAACCGACAGCGGCAAAGTGCGCCGAGATGAGGACTTCATCTTCTACGGCCAATTACTTTCCGTCTGTGGATCAGTCAAGCACACCGGTGACAACCGAACCGGCGAAGGCGACGGTGACGACGAGGCCATTGAGATCATCCTTGCCAAGGTTCCCGACGTCATCAAGCGCCTGATCGTCACGGTAACCATTTATGACGCAGAAGTCCGTCGCCAGAACTTCGGCCAAGTCTCCGACGCTTTCATCCGCATCGTCAATCACGAAAATCACGAGGAAATCGCCCGCTTCGACCTCTCCGAAGACTACAGCACCGAAACCGCGATGATCTTCGGCGAGATCTACCGCCACGGTGGCGAGTGGAAATTCAAGGCTGTTGGTCAGGGCTACTGCGGAGGAACGGAGGCCCTGTGCCGACAGTTTGGCGTCAACATCGCCTGACAATCAACTGAAAACAACCAACCCGACACGAGGCATCCCATGTCACGCAGACTTCCGGTCTATCTGGTACTCGACACCTCCGGCTCTATGTCTGGCGAACCCATCGAGGCGGTCAAGGTCGGCGTCGAGACCTTGGTCTCCTCCCTCCGCCGCGACCCTTACGCGCTGGAAACAGCCTGGCTCTCCGTGATCACCTTCGACAGCACCGCCAAGCAAATCGTCTCTCTTACCGAACTGGCCGCCTTCCAAAATCCCTCCATCATTGCCAACGGCAATACGTCAATGGGGGCGGGGCTATCGCTGCTGGCCAAACGTATTGAAGCCGAGGTAACCAAGACCACCGCCACCGAAAAAGGGGATTGGAAGCCTTTGGTGTTCCTTATGACCGACGGAGGTCCGACGGACAATTGGCAAACCGGACTCAACGATCTAAGGAAGGTGAAAACTGGAATTCTTGTCGCCTGTGCTGCTGGGCCGGGTGCCGATACCACCATCCTCAAACAGATCACCGAGGCGGTCGTTCATCTCGATACGGCAGATTCCACCACCATTAGCGCATTTTTTAAGTGGGTCTCCTCGTCCATATCGGTCGGAAGTCAGAAAGTCGAATCTGGTCAAAAAGAAGTTGCCGGCCTGGGCGAACTTCCTCCCCCGCCCCCCGAAGTCAGCTTTGTGGTGTAAGTTAATCGCTTCGACTCGATCGTCTGGAGATATACGCATGGCCGTCACCCTAAAAAAAGGACAAGGCGTCAGCCTAAAAAAAGCCGAAAACGATCTCTCGCAGGTTACCATCGGCCTTGGCTGGGACATCGCCGAACGAAAATCCGGAGGAATTCTCGGCGGTATTTTTGGCAAGAAGCAACCGGAGAACGAGGAATACGACCTTGATGTAGTCGCGTTCCTTTGCGGAGCGAACGGAAAAGTCAACGATATCGGAACGCAAGAAGAAAACCGCGGCCCAATCGGGGGCGACATCATTTTCTTCAACTCCATGCAGCACCCTACCGGCCAAGTTTGGCTGACTGGTGATAACTGCTCCGGCGCCGGTGAGGGAGACGATGAACAGATCATCGCCAACCTCAACTCCCTTCCGGAGCGTTACCATCGAATTGTCTTTGTCGTACAAATCTATGACGGTATCCAGAAGCACCAAAGCTTCGGACAGGTGAAGAATGCATATATTCGCGCCGTAGACGCGAAGAACCGCGAGATGGCCCGCTTCGACCTCTCCGGCGATGCTTCCTACGCCAACTGCCGCTCAATGATCTTCGCCGAACTGGAACGAGAAACCGCGGGGTGGAAACTAAGAGCGATCGGCACGCCCTTTGAGAAAGACTCTTTCGGATACATTCTAACACAGTATTATCTATAGTCGAACTCGGCCGACCGACCGAACACCTCAAAACCGATCGCAAATTAGAAAATCAACCCAGAGATCGCTCGATGAGACGGCTACCGGTATACCTGTTACTCGACACTTCAGGCTCAATGCGGGGCGAACCAATTCACTCTGTGAACGTTGGCTTGAGTGCGATGATTACTGCATTACGGCAAGACCCCTATGCCCTCGAAACGGTCTACCTCTCTATCATCACTTTCGACATCGAAGCCAAAGAACTTCTACCCCTCACTCCGATTGCGGACGTAACCCTACCTGATATCCAAGTTCCAGACTCCGGGCCCACGTTTCTCGGGGCCGCGCTTGATCTGTTGGTGCAGCGCGTCGATCGCGATGTGATCCGTAGCACCGCGGAGCAAAAAGGAGACTGGCGTCCACTCCTGTTCGTGATGACCGATGGCAGTCCATCGGACCTTCAACGCTACCGTGAAATGATCCCAGAGGTAAAGGTTCGCAACTTCGGGCACGTCGTCGCTTGTGCCGCTGGACCCAAAGCAAAATTGCCTCCACTGGCGGAGTTGACTGACACCGTCGTGACTCTGGATACCAGCGATAGTTCAACTTTCACGTCATTTTTTCGATGGGTTTCCGCCAGCGTCGCCTTTGGGAGCAGTAGCGCGGGCGTTACGACGCCAGTAGGCCTCCCGCCACCGCCAGACGAAATTCAAGTGGTTATCTAACGTCACGTTTCGTGATGAATCGCGCTTCCTTGAACAGAAGAAACGTACCCGGCAATCTCGACGTATTATTTAACAACATCTACCGGCTCAACGGTCTCCCACATCCGGAGAACACATGCGTCGCCTTCCCATTTTCTTCCTCCTTGATGTTTCCGAATCGATGGCAGGTGCCAACCTACTCAAGATGGAAGAAGCCCTTGGGCGGATTGTTACGTCGCTGCGCCGCGATCCACATGCGTTGGAAACGGTTTTCATCTCGGTGATCGCGTTCGCGGGAGTCGCCCGCACTCTCGCACCCCTTACGGACCTGGGTGCCTTCTATGCCCCCAAATTACCCATCGGTAGCGGCACCAGTCTTGGGGCTGTCCTGCGCCACTTGATGTCCGAACTGGACCAGGTCGTCCTCAAGAACACCGCGGACCAGAAAGGCGATTGGCGCCCCATCATCTACCTGTTGACCGATGGCAAGCCAACCGATGACGCGCAGCCGGCGATCGACGAATGGAATATTCGTTATAAGAGACGGGCTGACCTGATCGCTATTGGCCTCGGTCGCTTCGCCGATCTTCATGTGTTAGCGCGGATCACCGACCATGTGCTTGTCTTCGAGGGCACGAGTGACGACGACTATTGTCGTTTCATCCATTGGATAACCGCATCAGTCACCGTGCAGAGTCGAAGTGTCGGGGCCGCAGAAAGCGATGGAGTCCGCCTCGCAAAGATCGACGACACCATCCTTAAAACGCTTGATAGCGACTCGCGGTTAAGACATTACGATAACGACTGTGTCGTACTCATCGGGAGATGCCAAAGAAACCGCGCCCCATATCTGATGAAATATGATCGGGAATCGAGCGCGCTTTCGACAAACGAATTTTCTTTCGAACTAACCCAATATTTATTGAGCGGCTGCTATCCAGTCGACGAATCATTCTTTGCTTGGTCGGACCCAACCGGAACGGTGGAAACCGTGAATACATTGGCACTCCGAGGAATACCAAGTTGCCCATATTGCGGTAATCCATCCGCTTTCGCACGCTGCGCTTGCGGAAACCTGCTTTGTATCAGCGGGCCGGGGCATACGGTCTGCCCTTGGTGCGGCGACTCGATTGAGTTCATAGCGTCGACAAACGATGGCGACGGCTTTGACGTCTGTAGAGGAAAGGGGTAATAGATGAAACATGAATCAGATCACCGCGCAAGACTAGCGAAAGAGCTATTGGAAAATCTCTTTCGCTATCACCCTTCGCATGGGGTCTTTGCCGAACGGTCACAGGAAGTGACCAAGGCGCAGTTTGATTGCTTCCTAGCTCAACCAGAACTTATCGATCTAGCCGATAGTTTCTTGTCCAACATCAGCCGCGCCTGGCGAAAACAGTTCCCTTCAGCAGATGAAGGAGAAGTTGATTCCTCAATGCAAGAAACCCTGATTATCGTTCCGCCGTCCGGCGATCAGCCGGCGCCGCTTACCCAAAGCTCCGGACCTCTCGACATCGGGACCGTTCTCAAAGATGCAGTAATGACAACCCACGAAATTGCGGAAACGTTCGGCATCGGCGCTGAACTGATCATCAAGTCACGCCCCAGAGTCGCTCCAGTGAGTACCGCAGATCAACCAACAACGCCTCGCAAGGTCGTCTTCTCCACCGAACGCAACGCAAGCGTCGGGAAGGAGTATCACACATTCATCCGGGCGACCCCGGAGGTAGACATTATCGCTGTTGTCGTTCCAGATGGTATTGGTGTTTCGTTCGATCCCGAAACGAAGGAACTTTCCGGAACGCCGACGACGCCCGGAGAGCATCTCTTGAAGATTCAGTATCGCCATAGCGCGTCGTGGCACGCCAGCGAGCGTCCATCGTTGGAAGGTTGCTGCATCTTGGTGGCCAATCCCGATCCCCAGTCGCTTTGGCTGAACAGAGCGTCAGCCCAAGATGACCCCGACTGGAAGCCGGATGAGGCCAGTATTCTTTTGAAAGCGACCGGTACCTTGCAGATGGTTGCCGCGAGCAAACGAGGGCGTTCCCACGCCCATGTCGGCTCCTTTCGAGACGACGACTTCGCCGTCGCGTCTTTCGAGGGCTGGAATATTCTTGCGGTCGCTGACGGAGCGGGCAGCGCAAAATACTCACGTATCGGTTCGCGATTGGCGGTCAGTACCGCGGTAGCGACGATGAAGGAGAAGGTAATCGGCGATCAGGGAGATGAGCTCAGCGACGCACCAGCGACGATGAGTCAGAATCCAGTCGCCGGCAACATCCCGGCGTACCATATTCTCGGAGCGGCCGCATTTTCTGCGATGAAGGCGATCGAATTGGAAGCTGCCGCTAAAGGCAACGCGATTAAGGACTACTCGACAACTTTGATTCTCGCGTTACATAAATCCACTTCATTCGGCGAGTTGATCGCGACGTTCTGGGTCGGGGATGGGGCCGTAGCCGTTTATTCGCGGGAAACGAGACTTCTAAAGATTCTCGGGGAGGGGGATTCAGGTGATTACGCCGGTCAAACCCGCTTTCTTGATACAGCGCTGGTATCGGATAGCAGGGAAATTTCCAAACGGATTAGGGTTGAGCTTTTACCCCGTTTTGATACGCTGGCACTCATGACTGATGGCGTGACTGATCCCAAGTTCGAGACCGATCATAATCTGGCGTCGATTCATTTTTGGGACCAACTTTGGGACGAGCTAACGCCGGTCTTAAAGGATGATCAGCCGGAGCAGTGCTTGCTATCATGGCTCGATTTCTGGAGCCCCGGCAATCATGATGATCGCACCATCGCGTTGTTATGGTAGCGGTTAAAATGGCAAATATTGTTAAACTTAAAGCGCTGGACGGTCGCACGGTCGAGTTTGTTGACACCATCATTGGTCAAGGGGCCATGAAGGATGTTTATTGCAGTCCAGACAAGTCCTATGTAGTCGCTTTTTTCCGTACCAAACAGAATGCGCAATCGCGCGACCGATTAAGCAACATCGTTGGCACCTACCGTGAGAAGCTTTTCAATCAGCAAGGCGGCGATTATTGGAAGAACCTGTTTTGCTGGCCTGATAGCATAGTTGAATGGAACGGACTTTTGGGCATCGTTATGCCGGCATATCAGGGCCATTATTTCTTTCAACACGGCTCGAAAAACGGCGATAACTTCGGTATCAAGGGCAACGAAAAGGAAGGAAAATGGTTTGCCAGTGCCAAGAACAGAAGCCGCTATCTGGATCCGCGGGAACTCGGTTCTTGGCAAAGCTATCTTACCATCGGCATCAAGATTGCAAGGGCGGTCAAACGGCTACACGCTGCCGGGCTTGCGCACTCCGATCTATCTTACAAGAACGTGCTGGTCGATCCAGTCGGAAGCAACGCTTGCATCATTGATATCGACACGTTGGTCGTTCCTCAGAGATATCCTCCAGACGTCGTGGGCACGCCGGACTTCATTGCTCCAGAAGTGGTGATGACCAATCATCTGAACAAAGAGGACCCGAAGCGTCATCTGCCGAGTATTGCGACGGATCGTCACGCGCTGTCTGTGTTAATCTATATGTACCTTCTCTACAGACATCCGTTGCGAGGTGACAAGGTTCATGATGTCAGCGATACCCAAAGAGATGAGACACTCTCTATGGGAGAGCGCGCATTATTTGTCGAGCACCCGACTGACGACTCGAATCGAATCCGAGTCAAGCACCTTGAGGCTAGCGAGCTTCCTTGGAAAGATACCAAGAAGGTGCCCTACACTATCACTGGTCCTTACCTAGTCCCGCTATTTAACCGTGCATTTATAGAGGGCCTGCACGATCCGGCGAAACGCCCCAGTGCTGACGAATGGGAACAGGCGCTTGTCAAGACCGTCGACTTATTACAGCCGTGCCAAAACGCCGATTGCGAGCAGAAATGGTACGTTTTCGATAACTCGATCGCTCCCAAGTGTCCCTTCTGCGGCACATCATACCAAGGAAGACTACCAGTCTTGAATCTTTATTCGGCACGAAAGCAAGGCAGCTATATTCCAGACAACCATCGCTTAATGGTCTATACCAATCAATCGCTGTTCCCCTGGCACATCAACCGCAACATTTTTCCTAACGAACGGTTAGCCCCTAAAGATCAGAAAAGAGGAGGATATTTTGTATTCCATAAAGATTCCTGGTGGTTGGTGAACGAGCGCATGCCGGACCTTGCGGATATGACCGCTGGCTCTCCCATTAAATGCCCGCCGGGCGGTAAGGTAGAATTAAAAGATAATCAAAAGCTTCTCCTATCAAAAGAAGAAGGGGGACGCGTGGTTGTTGTCCAAATGGTGGCGGGCGCAAGTGGACAACCATCGCTGATTGGAAACATACAAAGCGGTCTTCAGAAAATGCTTCATCGCACCTGACAAGCGTACAGTAGATCGACTTCCGCATTGTCACCTAACGCGTTTGGTTAGTGAGTTTATCGGTGCTTCTGTTGACGTCTAGAACAGATCCAGTAGCACAGATACCGCCAACCGGCACATATCCTAAAAGGAACTAAATGATGGCTTCCATGTTAAACAAGTTTTTCGGAAGAGTGTCTCGAAAGTCTCTCTATTTCGGTATATTTGGAATGATCGGAGCGGCTATCGGAAGCGCTCTAGGACAACTTCCTTTTCTATTAGTCGAGCACCAGGGGATTGTACTTTCCGACAACATTATCGAGACTCAGCAGAGGGTTCAGCAAGCCGGAGGCAAGAGTGGACTAGTTCAGATTTCGCTGATGTGGAACAACCGCAATGACTTGGATCTCTATGTAACCGATCCGACGGGAGAGATAATATATTTTTCCCACAAGAAGGCTGGCTCCGGGGGTGAACTTGATGTTGATCGGAATGTTGGCGGAGAAACCGAAACCCCTGTAGAGAATGTCGTATGGACGAATAGTCCTCCCGACGGGGACTATCAGGTGCATGTCCGGTTTTTCGCCAAAAAGAATGGCGCCGAACTCGCGACACCTTTTCTGGTTGTAGTAAAGAATAGCGACCGGATCGATGAATTCCATGGCACTGTCACGGCACCGAATGATAAGCCGTTAGTGACGACTTTTCGATACTCTGGGGTGGCTGCGGATAACCATGTAGTCGATGGCAGCTGGATTGTTTCCTTTTGGGGCCTTTGTGTTGCCATGGGCATGGCCTTGTTGCTCGTAATCGGTCAACGCAAGTTTCTGCGCCAGCCATTGTTTCCACTAAAGGAGTTGGCACTGACCGCGGGTGGCGGGGCGATCGCGGGATTGGTGTCAGGCTGGTTAGCCAACTACGCTTTCGTACTGTTACTTCCAAGATTTCTTGCCTGGGTAGTCTTTGGCTTACTAATAGGACTCGTATTGACAAGAGTCGTTCCGAACTTGAAACCTAAGGTTGGATTAGTTGGCGGCTCCCTGGGAGGTTTGGTGGGCGGCATATCATTTTCTTTCATAACGATAATTTAC
>NZ_CAIZIZ010000374.1 GCF_903933125.1 uncultured Lamprocystis sp.
CACCGCATCGCGGCGGGACGCCGCTCCCACGGGGGCCAGTCATCGTGCCCCAAGGGCGATGTCGTGCGTGGGGAGCCACCGGCTAAAGCCTCGGCCTCCGGTTAAGGGGGCGTGCATCGATCGGTTATTTGTTCTTCTTTGCATTCATTCGCGGCCATCCCTTGTTCTTCGGGTCGTCCGCTTCGAGGTCTCGATGGAAAATACACCCATAGCCACTCTGATCGACCAACTCGTCCGTCCCGAGATCCGCGCACTCGGCGCCTATCATGTCCCGGACGCCCAGGGTCTGATCAAGCTGGACGCCATGGAGAACCCCTACACCTGGCCGGACGCGCTCAAGTCCGAGTGGCTGGAGGTGCTGCGCACCGTCGCCCTGAATCGCTATCCGGACCCCCAGGGCACCGTGGTCCAGGAGGGTCTGCGCGACTCCATGGGCATCCCGGCGGACATGGGGCTCTTGCTCGGCAACGGCTCGGATGAATTGATTCAACTGCTCGCGATGACGGTGGCGCGACCGGGTCAGAAGATCCTGGTCCTGGAGCCGGGGTTCGTCATGTATCGCATGATCGCGCTGTTCACCGGCATGGACTATGTGGGCGTGCCGTTGCGTGACGACGATTTTTCGCTCGACTTGCCGCGGGTGCTGGACGCGCTGGAGCGTGAACGTCCGGCCCTGACCTATATCGCTTATCCCAACAATCCCACGGGCAACCTGTTCGACGCCGATGCGGTGTGCCGGATCATCGCCGCCGCGCCCGGTCTGGTCATCGTGGATGAGGCCTATGCCCCGTTCACCGACGCGAGTTTCCTGTCGCGTCTGGGTGAGTGGCCAAACCTGCTGGTTCTGCGGACGGTCTCCAAGATGGGTCTGGCGGGTCTGCGGCTGGGCTATCTGGCCGGACCGCCGGCCTGGCTCCACGAATTCGACAAGACCCGTTTGCCCTATAATATCAATGTATTGACCCAGGCGTCGGCGGCCTTTGCGTTGCGCCACCGTGACGTGCTCGATGCCCAAACCCAGTTGATCCGCGCGGAGCGCGGCCGTTTGTTCAGCGCCCTGGCCGCGCTGCCGACGGTGCATCCATATCCAAGCGATGCCAACTTCATCCTGATCCGGCTGGCCGCGGGTTGCGCGGATCGCGTTTTTTCCGGCCTCAAGCGGCGCGGGGTACTGGTCAAGAATCTCAATGGAACCCACCCACTGCTCCACGACTGTCTGCGCGTCACGGTCGGATCAGCGCAGGAGAATCAGTCGTTTCTGACGGCCTTGGCCGCGGAGATCTGAGGCGCACTGCCTTGGGCTGGGGGAATGCCTTGATAGCCGTCGGACGCGATAGCCGGACGTAGGGGCGGGTTTAAAACCCGCCCCTACACGCGTGTCTGTCCGGATATCAGGTACGAAGGTTATAGCATCGTTGTCGTTGTCGTAATCGAGGTTATCGCCACGCTTCGGATTCTCTCGCAAGCCAATTGCCAGCGCTTCTCCGATTACGACAACAACAACGATGGTGTTTAACGTGTGCTTGTCGCGTTGCTTATCGACTCCCGAAGATCTCTTTGGCCTTCGCCGTCAACTCATCGATCTCGCGTTCCGCATCAGCCCAATCCTGCGCGTCGTAGCCTTCGGCAAAATTGCGCTTCTCAGACCGGTAATACGCGGCCTCACTGATCATGTCGAGCCGTTGTTCCGGCGTCACATTCGCTAAGTGCTGAAGACTGACCGGCTTTTCCTCAAGCGGAGCTTGGGGTCCGCTCGCGGTCGGCTCGGCCCGCTTGGTGGATTTTTTCGGCGTTGTTTTGGATGAGGTAGCGGCCGGTTGAGTTGCGGCTTTCGCGGGCGCCGCAGCGGCCGGTTGAGTTGCGGCTTTCGCGGGCGCCGCAGCGGCCGGTTGAGTTGCGGCTTTCGCGGGCGCCGCAGCGGCCGGTTGAGTTGCGGCTTTCGCGGGCGCC
>NZ_CAIZIZ010000375.1 GCF_903933125.1 uncultured Lamprocystis sp.
CTGGTGCGCCGCACCAGTTGGGCGGCGGCGAATTTCGTCAACTCAACCGCAGACCCGGACGCCCTCGTTATTTCCCGCCAGGATTGGCAACGCGTGCTGAATCAACTGGCCTCGACTCCCTGAAATGGCCAAAGTCGAGGGAATGTCAGCTACTTACCAAGGTTTATCAGTGGTTGCCGCAGGGGTGGCGGCTTCGTATCGAAGATCTTTACGTCAGCCTGCTCTCGCGGGGGATCGGCGAACTGCGCGATCCTAGCGTGTCCGTCGAGGAAGCCGAGGCCACCACGTCCCTGTCCGTGGTGGTGCCGGTTCACGATGCGCCCGAGGAGACCCGGCGGTGCTTGCTCAGCTTGCAGCGGTTCAGCGGGACGGCCGAGGTTATCTTGGTCGACGACGGTTCGACAGATCAGATGGCCAGCGAGATCGTTACCGACTTCGCCCAACGCAATGATTGGAAGGCGCTACGCCATGAGGTCGGCAGCTTTCACAGCGGGGCCTGTATGGCCGGGGCGAAGCTGGTCACGCGCCCTGTAATGTGTCTTCTAAACTCGGACACCGTCGTTACGCAGAACTCGTGGTCGCTCTGCGTGCGGGCGTTGCTCGACAAGGACGGGCCGATTGCTGTGGTCCCGGGTATGGCAGCGGATCCTGGCTCTCAATGCGACCTGCGGGCCTACCGATGTCGCGCCTCTTGGCGCGACGAAACGATCTTTGCCTATGCTGAACAGCGCCGCAGGCGCTTCGGCTCGTGCGGTGTGCGCCGAAGTCGCAGCTATCTTGGTGGGGCGGCGCTATTTCTTCGAAAGGCCGATTGGGATCGCGTCGGCGGATTTGCCGGCTGTCGTCTGCATTACGGTAATGATGAAGACCTATGTCGAAAGCTCGTTGCGGCGGGGGGCTGGTTGGGGGTGTGCGACGGGGCCTATGTTCACCACCTCGGTGGACGGTCCGCCCCACGCTGACCGCAAGCGGTGACGATGCCTACCGCTCGCGATTTGGGTTCCATTGGCATTTGCCTCGACTGGGATTGGGTTGACATGAAGTTTGCAATACGCGACACGTACCGTCCGCGAGGGTGCCGAGGGGGCATAGGCTGGTACACCCTCTGGCTTGCCGAGGCACTGAGCCGCGAGTTGGGCGGGCTCGACGTGTTCACGCAGGAGCCTAAGGCTTTTCCCAGTTGCCGAGCCCTGCAGGACGGGGCGGAGTTCGCGGGCACCCGGTGGAGCCGCGGCCTGGCCCTGTTGCGGAAGATCGCAAACCCGGTCCGGATGATGGATGCCTACGACGGCGTCATTCTGCCCCATCCGCAGGAACCCGCCGTGAGGATGGCCGCTGGCATTCAGGTCCTGGTGGTGCATGACTTGATTCCCCTGGTGCTGCTCGACAGATCCATCAAAGGCCGGATGCACGGTGCCTTCTTCCGGCAGATTCTGCCGATTTCCATGCGGCGGGTGGATCGGATTGTGGTCCCATCGCACAGCACCAAGTTTGACCTGCTTGATCGCTTCGAACTGGCGCCGGAGAAGGTGCAGGTTATCCCGAACGGCTTCAACGCCGGGCTGGCGACGATGGCCCGGGGTTTGACCGCGGGGGCCTGGTACCCGAAGGGCGTGCCACGGGACTACCTCGTCTACGTCGGAAACGCGACGCCGCACAAGAATCTGCGGCGGCTGGTTCAGGCACTGTCCCTGGTCCGGGCGCACCTGGACGTCGGTCTGGTCCTGGTGGGCACAGCGGAGCCCGACTGGTACCAGGACCTGGCGTCGGTCCTGGGACTCGAGGGCGGGGTTGCCTTCATCGGCTGCTTGCCGGACGCCGATCTGGCGAAAGTCCTGGGGCATGCCCGGGCTCTGGTTCAACCCAGTCTTTACGAGGGTTTTGGCATGCCGCCGCTGGAGGCCATGTCGGTGGGCGTGCCGGTGGTCGCGTCGAATATCGGTTCCCTGCCAGAGGTTTGCGGGCAGGCCGCCCTGTATTTCGACCCCTACGACGTACCGAGTATGGCAGCGACGCTGGAGCGCATCCTGGTGGACGAGACGGTTCGCCATGCTTGCGTGGAGGAGGGGTTGCGCCAAGCCGGGCTGTTTGGTTGGGATATCGCTGCCCGAGCGTTCAGGGACATGATCGCGGAGGCGGCGTGATCCGAGCAGCCGCGGGTAATTCAGTGGGGCCGGGGACCTGGGCATGAAACACGCGATAGCCAGCCTCCTTCTGCGCGCGGGACTGACCCTGGGTCGCCGGGTCGATGAGGCGGCCCTTCGCCAGGTACTTGGGCGGTTGCACCCGGTAACTACGCGGCATCCCCTGGTGCGCATCGGCGGCCGTGCCGACGGCGGTTACCTGGTGCCCGACGACCTGGCGGGTGTTGTCGCCTGCTTTTCCCCCGGGGTTGGGCGAGTGGCAGGCTTCGAGTCGGACATGGTCGCAAGGGGTATACCCTGCTACCTGGCCGACGGTGCGGTCGAGGCGGCGCCTATTCAGGGCCCGTTGATCCATTTCGAGAAGGCATTTGTTGGGGTGTTGGATGGCGACGGCGTCACGACCCTGGCCTCCTGGGTGACCCGCTGTGCGCCGCCGGAGGGTGACTTGTTGCTACAAATGGACATCGAGGGCAGCGAGTGGCCTGTGTTGTTGAACCTTCCTGAAGAGGTTCTTGAGCGCTTTCGTGTGGTCATCGTCGAGTTCCACGGCCTGGACCGACTGGCCGATAGGCTCGGTTTTCGGGTCTTGGGGGGAGTGTTGGAACGATTGCTTGGGCATTTCCACCTCGTCCACAATCACCCGAACAACTGGGGCGGTATGCTGCGTCTGCGCGACATCCAACTCCCCACGGTCATGGAAATGACCTGGCTCAGACGCGACCGTGCAGTACCCAGTGGCCATGCCTGTTGCTTCCCACACCCGTTGGATGTTCCGAATTGCCCAACCCGCCGGGACATTCGTCTGCCCAGGATCTGGTATCGACATGATTGACCGGATCCCGAAATCGGACGCTGGTGCGGGCCTGCCCGTTGTTGGGACGCAGCGAGTCCGGCTGGGCGGGTCATGATGTCTCACCTCAGGCCCCGAGTGGCCCTCGTTCATCCCTGTATGGGTCGTGGCGGGTCCGAGGTTACCGCCATGTGGTTGCTCCAAGCCCTTGGTGCTGAGTACGACCTGACCCTGATCACCGGTTGCCGGGCGGATATCGTTGCCCTGGATCCGGCGGCGGGGCCTCGGTTGGCGCGGTGCCCCCGACCGTGCTGACTCCGCCCCTGGCCCCCTGGCTGAGGGCCGACGGGCGCTGCGCTGCGCGGGGCCTATGTCGGGCGCTTCGTGCGGGGGTTGGCGCCGCACTTCGACCTACTGGTGAGCGCCTACAACCCCTTGGACTGGCGCCCCGGGGTGCACTTCATCGCGGACTTTTCCTGGGACGAACAAGTGCGGCAGGGTTACGACGGCGATGCCGACAAGGATTTGTTGGGGTCTTGGTGGGAGTGTTAGAACGATTGCTTGGGCCGCGGTATTCACATTACTGGCCGGGCAGGGCTACCAAGTGTTTATGCTGGTGAACAGGCAACTGCATCCCTGGTCCGAGCGTGCCGGCGGCGTCAACCACTGGTTTCTGCAACCTGAGCACCTGGCACGCTTGCGCGGTTGCTGCCCGGCCCTACTCGGACCAGAGTGAATTGGCGATGCCGATTGTGTTCATCTGCTTTTTTGCCGCGGCCCCGCCGGCGGGCGGGGCCGGCAGCGTGACCTGTGCGCTCGCCAAGTCCATTGCCGGGGAGCCACTACTGGTGCAGCCGGGTTCCGCTGAGCGCCGCTTCCTGACATCCGCGGGCGTGCCGGTTTGGGAGTTGCGCTTAATCGGTGATCGGGGTTGGCGCAAACTGCTGGGAATTCCAGGCTATGTGCGGCGGGTCGTCGCGTTGGTGCAGCGGGAGGGGCCCGAGGTCGTCGTGTTGGAAGGCGCGTCCTGGGTGCTGTACCACTGGTGGTTGCTGCGTCGGCTGCGGCATCGGTGGCCGACGCTGACGGTGTTCTATCATGCTCACAACGTTGAGTCTGAACTGCGGCAACAGCGCCACGGATGGCTCGCGCAGCGGCTCACCCGGTGGGCCGAGGGGCGGGTGTTGCGCGACGTGGCACAGTCTTTTGCAGTTTCGGAGCGGGACCGCGATGCGTTCCGGCGGCTCTACGACGTGGCGCCGCTGTTGCTGCCAAACGGCGTCGATAGTCGTTCGCCGCGGTCAACGAAGATGCGATCACGTCCTGTCGGCGGCTGCATCGACTCGGAGACTGCGTGATCTTGTTCATGGGCGCCTATGCCTATCCGCCGAACCGGGAGGCAATCGATTTTCTGGTTAACGCCGTGCTGCCCCGCGTCTTGGCACGCTGCCCGACCGCGCAGTTGGCCATCATTGGTGGCCCGATACCCTATCAGCGGCCATGGCTGTGTGCTGCCGGGCTGCTGCCCGACGCGGAGGTCCCGCCGTTTATCCGCTGTTGTGCGGTCAGCGTCGCACCGATTTTTTCCGGTTCCGGGACGCGGCTGAAAATCCTGGAATCCCTGGCGGCCGGCGTTCCGGTGGTGGCAAGCCGCAAAGGCGCCGAGGGCCTGGCGCTGGCGCCGGGTGTCGAAATCCTGTTGGCGGAGCATGAAGCGGAGTTTGCTGCCGCGCTGGTGGCTCTGCTGGGAGACCGTGATCGCGGCCGGCAACTGGGCGCCCGCGGTCAGCATCAGGTCGCCAGCCGTTACGATTGGCAGGTCTTGGCTCCGAGTCTGTCGCGGGCCATTGCCGCTACGCTCATGCAGCGGGCAGGGAGTTGAGGTTGAAGGCGGTGCCCGTCGGTGCGACGCGCGATGCCGGTCCCGGCGCGGCCGATGGTTCAGTGCCGCCCCGCCCGCGCATCCTGGTGTGTGCCTATGCCTGTCGTCCGGCCCTTGGGTCCGAGGAGGCGGTCGGCTGGAATTGGGTGCAGGCGATGGCCTCATTTTGCGAAGTCACGGTCATCACGGCGGTTTTTCATCGCGATGCGATCGAGTCGTTTTTGCGGACCACCGAGGCCCCGTGGGCAAGACATGTCGATTTCATCTATCCACCGTCCCGCCCCTGGCATTACCGGCCAACCCCGAGTTGGCGCTGGATTGAAGGCTCTTTGCTCAAGCCATTGATGAATTCGGCCTATCGCGGTTGGCTGCGCGCGGCGGCGCGGATCGCGGCGCGGCTCGTTGCGGAGCGGCCATTCGATTTGACGCATCAACTCACCTATGTCGGATTTCGCTTTCCCGGCGGGCTCTGGCGGCTCGCTCCCCCCTTCGTCTGGGGTTCTATCGGAGGGCTGGAGGATACGCCTTGGCGCCTGTTCGGTGCGCTGAGTCCCGTCGGCATGCTGTATTTCGGCGGACGCAATCTGATCAATGGACTCCATCGGCGGCTGTTGAGTGCTCCGCGGCACGCGGCGGTGCGCGCCGGCCCTGGCCTGATCGCCGCCACCAGCGGTATCGCCCGAGCGCTGCAACGCTGTTACGGCAGTCCAAGCACGATCGTCAGCGAGGTGACCGCGCCGCCGCTACGGGTTGGCGCGCTGACCCGGCGGGTGGCGGGTGAGCCATTGCAGATTGCCTGGAGCGGCGAGCATACGCCCGGCAAGGCGCTGCCGTTACTGCTCCGCGCATTGGCCCGGTTACCTGAGGCTGTTGTCTGGCGACTCACCATCTTCGGTAGCGGTTCGTGCACGCAACGGTGGCGTGGGCTGTCCCGGCCTCGGCTTGGAAGCCTGTTGTCGCTGGCGGGGTCAGGTGCCGCGGGAGGAGATGATCGCGGCGCTCGACGAGGGCCATTTGTTCGTCATCACCAGCCTCAAAGACCTGACCTCGACGGTCCTGGTGGAAGCCTTGAGCCGCGGGTTGCCGGTGCTTTGTCCTGACCATTGCGGGTTTGCCGATGCGCTGACTCCCGCATCCGGTATCCGGTTGCCGATCACCTCGCCGCCAACCTTCATCGCCGCCTTGCGCGATGCACTCCTGCTGCTGCATGACGACGAGGCCCGCCGACGCTGTCTGAGTGTCGGCGCCCGCCGCCGCGCCCGCGCGTTCCGGGTCGAGGCCAAAGTGCTGGCGCTGCAGGCCATCTACGCGCGGGTGCTGGCCCCCACGGGGATGGGTCTCGACGGGACGGGACGCCGGTGAGCAGGTCCGGATTCGCCCCGAGCGGTGCGCAATCGCGCGGTTGGCGCGGTTGGATGGGATGGCTCGCGCTGCTTTCCTGGGCTGGATGCTGGGCGGCGATCAACGCCGGTCCCTGGTATCTGGAAGATGAACCGCAAACCTTCAATGAATGGATCAATGCGTTGCGTGCTCTTGGGTGCCTGCTGCCACTGGTCCTGTGGCCACTCTTGTTGCCACTGCGCCGACAGCGCACCCGGGTGCCGACCCTGGCCGAGTGGATGTGGATCGGCTATGCCGTTCTCTCGCTCAATGCCGCGCTGCTGACGGGCGCTGATTTTTCAGTCTGGTATTGGGCGCTCGCCTATCTCAGTGTCTTTCTGGTCATTGACTGGTCCATCGGCGACATCGATCCATTAGCGCGGGCGATCATGACCAACCGCCTCATGTGGTTGATGGCGTCTCTGTTGTTCGTCTGGATGCTGTTCGCCGCGCGTGATGTCCTGCTGGTACAGGGCGAGGGCGGGCTGACCGCCCATGGGTTGGTCGAACGTGCGGATCTCGGCGTCTTGGGGCCGATCTCACGCTCTACCGGCATGGCGCGTCTGGCTATACTTCCCGTGGTGATTGGCTTGGTGATGGCGCTGGGCGGGCGCGGTCTTGGGCGCCTGCTCTGGGCGGCACTCAGTCTGGTGTCGCTGCTGGCGCTCTGGTCTTTTCAGTCCCGCCAAGGCCTCGTCGGGGCCGCCTTCGCGCTGGGTTTCGTGGTGTGGCTGTTCGGCGGTCGAACGCGGCTGGTTGGCATCGTGATCATGCTGTTGGCCGGCCTGGCGTTGTTCGCCGGGCTGTTTCCGCAGCATTGGCTACGCCACCTGACCGAGTACGCAACCCGCGGGGAGGGGCTGTCGGATTTGCAATCGATGACCGGTCGCGATCTGATCTGGCGCCTTGGCTGGCGGGTGGTGGAGGAGTCGCCGTGGCTCGGTTTCGGCCCCCAGGCGGATCGCCGCCTGATTGGTCTGAATGCGCAGAACGGACTGCTGTACGCCGCGCTGGCCGCCGGCTATCCGGGCGCCGTACTCTATCTCGGCGGGCTTTTGTGGGGCTGGGTGTTGTTCGCCCGAGCGGTGCTGCGCGGCTATACGCGCGACCATGCGCAGTGGCTGTTCCTGCTCCAGGTTGGCGGTATCATGATGTATCTGACGATCCGCAACATCCCTGAGAACACCGCCGCCCTGTACAGTGTCGATCTGCTGCTGCATGCGCCGTTGCTCGCCTATCTCGGGACTCTTGAACGGGTGCGCGGGCTAGAGTGGCGACGCGCGCGGCTGGCGCAGTCCGTCGTTGACCTCGGTCGGCGCGGTCGGCTGGGAGCGTGACAGTCGCGCGGATCCGGACGATGTGACGTTGCAACGAGGAAGAGCATGAGCAAGCGTTGGGGTTTGGTTGGTGGCGGCGATAGCGCCCCAGCCGTTGCGGGGATGCCGGAGGTCTTGGTATGAGCAATCATCTGGCGCTGGTCTGCGGTGCCGGTGGATTTATCGGCGCGCACCTGGTGCGACGCCTCAAGGCCGAAGGCCGGAAGGTTCGCGGCGTGGATCTGAAGCCGCCGCCTTTTGCCGCCAGCGCGGCGGACGAATTTGTTCTCGGTGACCTGCGCGACCCCGACCTGGTGGCCCGCGTGGTGGCCGGCAGCGTCGAGGTCTATCAACTCGCCGCCGACATGGGCGGTGCCGGCTTTACCTTCACCGGCGAGCACGATGCCGAGATCATGCACAACTCGGCCCTGATCAATCTCAACGTGGTGGATGCCTGCCGCCGGGCCGGTGTCGAGCGGGTGTTCTACTCCTCGTCGGCCTGCGTCTATCCGCGCCACAACCAGTCCGACCCCGAGGCGCCGACCACGGTCGAAGACTCGGTCTATCCCGCCGACCCGGACAGCGACTACGGCTGGGAGAAACTGTTCAGCGAACGACTGTACTTCGCCTATGCCAGGAACCACGGGCTGCAGGTGCGGGTCGCGCGCTTCCACAATGTCTTCGGCCCTGAGGGTAGCTGGAACGATGGCCGTGAGAAGGCTCCCGTGGCGCTTTGCCGCAAGGTTGCCGCGGCGCCTCCGGGAGGTAGCATCGAGATTTGGGGCGATGGGGAACAGACGCGCTCCTTCCTTGCCATTGATGAATGTCTGGACGGGGTCATGCGCTTCATGGCGTCGGACTTCGCCGGCCCGCTTAATATTGGTTCGACCGAGATGGTCTCAATCAACCAGTTCGCGCGGATGATCATGGAGATTGCCGGCAAGCATCTGACTATCAAACATATTGGAGGTCCTTTAGGGGTGCGTGGGCGCAACTCGGACAACCGGCTGATCCGCGCCCGGCTTGGCTGGGCACCGAGCCGGCCGCTGCGCGAGGGGTTGGCGGCGACCTATACCTGGATCGCGGGCCAGATCGCGGCGGCGGAGGCCGCGCGATGAGCGGCACGGAAAGCGCCGGTTCCGGGTTGCGGCAACTCACGCCGCGCGCGCAGGTGACGATCCTCGGTGCGCAGATCGATCGCGTGAGGAACGAGGATGCGGTCGCCCGCATCGAAGGCTGGATCGCCGAACGTCCCCCACGGCCGCACCATGTCGTCGTGACCGGTTTCCACGGCATCTGGACCGGTTATCGGGATCCCGCCTTTCGCACCATCCTGAACCGGGCCGACCTGTTCTGTCCGGACGGCATCGCGCCCATTTGGCTGGCGCGTCTGCGCGGCCAGCCCCTGCCGGAGCGGGTGCCGGGCGCCGAGTTGATGCGGCGGCTGCTGCTGGCTGCCGATGCCCGTGGTTATGCCAGCTTCTTCTACGGCGATACCGAGGCGACCCTGGACGCCCTGAGTCGGCGCCTCGTCAGTGACTATCCGGGCCATCGTATTGCCGGCGTCCGATCGCCGCCGTTCCGGCCACTGAGCCCCGTGGAGATTGACGCTGATCTGGACCGTATCAATGCGTCGGGGGCCGATCTGTTATGGGTCGGACTGGGTTTGCCGCGGCAGGAGCGTTGGATCGATGCGTACCGCGAGCGCCTGCGGGTGCCGGTGGTCATCGGCGTCGGTGCCGCCTTCGGGTTCCTGAGCGGACAGGTGACACGGGTGCCGTCCTGGCTTGGGGATGCGGGTTTCGAGTGGCTTTGGCGCTTGGTCATGGAGCCACACAAGGTTTGGCGGCGAGACCTGATCGATGGCCCGCAGTTTCTCTATCACGGGTTGCGGGAGAGTCTCGCTTACCGGCTGAGGCATAGTGGTGATCTTGAAAAGAGCGGTCGTAACGACTCAGAATTTAGTTAAACAACGAATACAATCGTTGTCGTTGTCGTAATCGGAGAAGCGATTCAAGTCGGGCATGAGCAGCCCGCTGCCGATCGGTTTTCTGCGTCGCTTGGGCGTAAGAGACCGCCAAGGATTTGATCTGGCTCCCACGCTCCCGCGTCACTTGGGGCCACCGGCCGCTGGAGCGGCCGGACGGCATTCCCACGCTGGAGAGATTGTGAAAGTATTCGCTCCGAACCCGAAAATGTCGCAATGCCGTAGGTTGGGGTGAGGAACGAACCCCAACATTTCAGCGCCTTACGTTTGACTGCTCGTTGGGCTTCGTTCCTCAGCCCAACCTACAAGGAATACTTGCCCAATCTGTGGAGCGTGGGAACGAGAAAAGAAGGCAAGTAAAGGGTTGCTCAACCGCCGTCGACTGCTGCCGGCGACAATCCGCTGATGGCGGCTATACCTTGGGCACCATGGCGGAACGCCGTCGCCAGATCCGCGGGGCCGAGTCCGCCCAGGGCGTAGACGGGGAGGGGGATCGGTTCGATCAGTTCCTGGAAGCGTGTCCAGCCCAACGGTCGCGCATCCGGATGGGTCGTGGTGGGCTCGACCGGGGAGAGCAGCGCGTAGTCCAGCCCCAAGGCGGCGGCGCGTGTCAGTTCCGCGGCCGTGTGGCAGGAGGCGCTCACCCAGTCGCCGCTGACGCCCGGACGTTGATCCAGGGCGGCCAGGGTCTGGGCGCGCAGATGCAGTCCGTGACGCGGACAGGAGGCGACGGCCGCCGGGTCGCGATTCAGGATGAGCCGCGCGCCCGCCGCGTCACAGAGCGGATAGGCTTGGGCGGCGAGTTCATGGTAGGCCCGGTCATCCAGTGCATGGGCGCGCAGTTGAATCAGGCGGATGCCGTCCTGGATGGCGCGGCGCAGTCGTGCCAGGAAATTCGCCGGGTCCCGCGGGTCCGCCCCGGTGATCAGCAGGAGTGGGGGCAGGCGCAGGGCGCTGATGATCGGCCGGTCGGCGGCCGGGAAGCGCGCGGGGTCCATGGCCTCCGGCGCCAGCCAGGCCAGTGGTTGGCCTTCCAGTCCTGCGGGGTGCCCGGAATAAGTCTGGACCCGGTACACGTCGAGCAGAATATGGCGGTCGCCATAGTCGTGGTGGACGCGGATCAGTGGTCGGCTGGTGCCGATGCTGATCCCCAGTTCCTCCGCCAATTCGCGGGCGAGTCCCTGCTCCGGGGTTTCGCCGGGCTCCAGTTTGCCGCCGGGAAACTCCCAGCGCCCGCCCTGGTGAGCATGATCGGGGCGGCGCGTGACCAAAACCCGGCCCTGATCGTCAAGGATTGCTCCCGCCATGACATGAATCTGTTGCCGGGTCACATTCGGTCGTTGTCGTTGTCGTAATCGTAATCGGAAAAGCGATTCGACTTTAGCATGAGCAGCCCGCTGTCGATCGGGTTTCGATTCGCTACGTCACTTCTCGCGGGTAGCATAAACTCGATTACGACAACGACAACGACAACGACAACGACAAAGAGAGTATTCGCTTTTCTTGCTGTTTTCCGACTCGTTACTACGACCGATACTCCGCATTGATCCGCACATAGTCGTAGGACAGGTCGCAGGTCAGGATGTCCGCGGCGGCCGTGCCACGACCCAGCGCCACGCGGATCAGGATCTCCGGTGCCCGCATGACGGCAGCGCCGGCGTTCTCGGTGTAGCAGAGGGCGCGACCCCCGCTGTCGACGATCAGCACGTCGCCGAGCCAGACCCGCACTCCGCTGATATCCAGGTCCTGGAGTCCGGCGCGCCCCACCGCGGCGAGGATGCGGCCCCAGTTGGGGTCGGAGGCGAAGAGCGCGGTCTTGACCAGCGGCGAGTGGGCGATGGTGTAACCGACCTGGCGCGCTTCGGTGTGATTGGCGGCACCTTCGATACGGACCGTCACCAGCTTGGTGGCGCCCTCCGCGTCGCGCACGATGGCCGTGGCCAGTTCCACGCAGACCGACTCCAGGGCCGTCTGGAACGTGGCGAAGTCCGGACTGTCGGCCGCGGCGATGGGGTCGTTGCCCAGGGCGCCGGTGGCGGCCAGGACGCAGGCGTCGTTGGTGGAGGTGTCGCCGTCCACGGTGATGGCGTTGAACGAGCGCTCGACCGCGGCGTGCAGGCAGCGAGCGAGCAGGTCGGGTGTGATCGCCGCATCGGTGGCCAGAAAGGCGAGCATGGTCGCCATGTTGGGGCAGATCATGCCGGCGCCTTTGGCGATGCCGGTCAAGGTCGCGGTGCGTCCACCAAGGTCGAACTGCCTGGAGACCAGCTTGGGCACCGTATCGGTGGTCATGATGGCGCGGGCGGCAGCGGGCCAGTTGGTGCTGTCGAGTCGTCCCAAGAGCCCCGGCAGGGCGGCAGCGACGCGGTCGACCGGCAGGTGCTCGCCGATGACCCCGGTGGAAAAGGGCAGCACCCGTTCGGCGGGCGCCCCGGTCAGTTCAGCGAGTGCCTGGCAGGTGGCGGCAGCGTCCAGCAGGCCGCGTGCGCCGGTACCGGCGTTGGCGTTACCGGCATTGATGAGCCACCAGCGTGGTGCGCCCGCGTTCAGGTGGGCGCGCCCCAGGGTGACGGGTGCGGCGCAAAATGCATTGCGGGTGAATACCGCGGCGCACTGTGATCCTTCCGCCAATTCGAAGAGGACCAGATCATTGCGGTCACGATAGCGAATGCCGGCCGCGGTCGCGGCCATGCGGACCCCGGACACCGGGAGGAAGTGCAGTTCGGGTTGCTCGCTCATGGTGCGGGCTCAACCGACCTTGCCATGGCAGTGCTTGAACTTTTTGCCTGAGCCGCAGGGACAGGGCTCGTTGCGGCCGGTCTTGTGGCCGTCGCGCACAAAGGGCTGAGCAGGCGCGGCGCTCGCGTCCCCACGCTCGGCATCGTCATCCGGCGTTTTACCGCCGTCGAAGCCCCGGAACTCTTCGTGCGTGAACGCGAACTCATGCGCCGGTGCCGGGTGCGGGGCCAGGGCGAGCGACTCTTCTTCGGGTTCTACCCGGAGCTTTGCCAGGGTGCCGATCACCTCTTGTTTGATCTCCTCCAACATGGCGGAGAACATCTCGAAGGCTTCACGTTTGTACTCCTGCTTGGGATTCTTCTGGGCATAGCCGCGCAGATGGATGCCCTGACGCAGGTAGTCCATGGCCGCCAGGTGGTCCTTCCAGTGGGTGTCCAGGGTCTGGAGCATGACCGCCTTTTCGATCTGGCGCAGGGTTGCGGTGCCGATGCGCTGTTCTTTCTCCGCGTAACGCTCGGCCAGGGTGGCGCCGATCCGCTCACGTAAGGTTTCCTCGTGCAACTGGGCGTCGGCCTCCAGCCAACGGCGGATGGGCCAGTCACCACCGAAGGTGTCCGCCAGCGCGCTTTCCAGGCCGGCGGTATCCCACTGCTCTTCCAGGCTCTGCGGCGGGATGCAGCTGTCGATCACGCGCTCCAGGATATCCGCGCGCATCGCCGCGATGGTCTCGGACACATCGGCGGTGTCCATCAACTCGCGGCGCTGGCCATAGGTGACCTTGCGCTGGTCGTTGGCGACGTCGTCGTACTCCAGGAGCTGCTTGCGGATGTCGAAGTTGCGGCCCTCGACTTTACGCTGGGCGTTCGCGATGGCCTTGGTGACCCAGGGGTGCTCAATCGCCTCGCCCTGCTGCATGCCGAGTTTCTGCATCATGCCCGCCACCCGGTCGGAGGCGAAGATGCGCATCAGGTTGTCTTCCAGCGACAGGTAGAAGCGACTGGAGCCGGGATCGCCCTGGCGTCCGGAGCGGCCGCGCAACTGGTTGTCGATGCGTCGGGACTCGTGGCGTTCGGTGCCGACCACATGCAGTCCGCCGGCGGCGATGACGGCCTCGTGGCGCTGTTTCCAGGCGGTGCGGATGGCCTCCTGATCGGCTTGCGGGCCGGCTGCCTCCAATTCGGCATCGAGGTTGCCACCCAGCACGATGTCGGTGCCGCGGCCGGCCATGTTGGTGGCGATGGTGACGGCGCCGGGGCGACCGGCCTGCGCGATGATTCCGGCCTCGCGTTCGTGCTGCTTGGCGTTCAGCACCTCGTGCGGGATCTTGGCCTCGGTTAACAGCTTGGAAACCAGTTCCGAGGTCTCGATGGAGGCCGTGCCGACCAGGACCGGCTGACCGCGGGTGACGCAGTCGCGGATGTCCTCGGTGACCGCATCATATTTCTCCTTCTGGGTCAGGTAGACCAAGTCGCCGTGGTCCTTGCGGATCATCGGCTGGTTGGTGGGGATGACCGCCACTTCGAGCCCGTAGATCTGCTGGAATTCGTAGGCCTCGGTATCCGCCGTGCCGGTCATACCCGCCAGTTTCGGGTAGAGCCGGAACAGGTTCTGGAAGGTGATGGAGGCCATCGTCTGGTTTTCCGGCTGGATCGGCACCCGCTCCTTGGCCTCGACCGCCTGATGCAGACCCTCGGACCAGCGCCGGCCGGGCATGGTGCGGCCGGTGAACTCGTCGACGATGATGATCTGACCGTCGCGCACGATGTACTCGACGTTCTTCTGGAACAGGGCATGGGCGCGCAGAGCCGCGTAGACATGGTGCATCAGCACGATGGTGCCGGGGTCGTAGAGGCTGTCGCCTTCGCGTAAGACCCCGATCTCCACCAGCATGTCCTCGACTTTCTGGTGGCCGTCCTCGCTCAGGAAGACCTGGCGGGCTTTCTCATCCACCGAGAAGTCGCCGGGTCCGAAATCGGGTTTGCCTTCCTCGTTGGTGATCGGGTCCTGGCGGGTCAGCCGCGGGATGAGCGCATCGATCTGGCGATAGAGGTCGGTATTGCCCTCGGAGGGGCCGGAGATGATCAGCGGCGTGCGCGCCTCGTCGATGAGGATGGAGTCCACCTCGTCGACGATGGCGTAGAAGGGCACGCGTTGCGTGCGCTGCTCGGCGGTGAACGCCATGTTGTCGCGCAAATAGTCGAAACCATACTCGTTGTTGGTTCCGTAGGTGATGTCCATGGCATAGGTTGCTTTGCGGCTCACCGGGCGCAGGTGGCGGTAGCCCCCGCCCGCTGGTGCCTCGAACCCGGGATCATAGAGGTAGGAGGCCGTATCCGGCCCCATTCCGCCCGAGGAGTTGATCACCCCGACGGAGAGACCCAGCGCGTGGTAAATACGGCCCATCCAGGTGGCGTCGCGGCGGGCCAGGTAGTCGTTGACGGTGATGACATGGACGCCCTTGCCCGGCAGGGCGTTGAGGTAGGCGGCCAGGGTGGCGACCAGGGTCTTGCCCTCGCCGGTCCGCATCTCGGCAATTTTGCCCTGATGCAGCACCATGCCGCCGACCATCTGGACATCGAAGTGGCGCATCCCGAGCACCCGCCGACCGGTCTCGCGGACCACGGCGAAGGCTTCGGGGAGCAGGCTCTCCAAGTCCTCGCCGGCCGCGAGACGCCCGCGGAATTCTTGAGTCTTGGCCGTGAGCGCAGCATCGGAGAGCAGCTGGACCTCGGGCTCCAGCGCGTTGATCCGGCTGACGGACTTGAGCAGCTTCTTGACCAGCCGCTCATTGCGGCTGCCGAAGAGCTTCTTGAGCAGGTGACTGACCATCGATGGGAAGAGATGCCGTGAGGAAAGTGCCGGAATGATACCGGAATTCGGCGATGCCCGCTGAGCCAGGGTCGGCCTGAGGTCTTTGTCGAATCCGCGTTTCGCTGCGCCGGACGCAAAAGGCGGCCTCGATCAAGATTCCGGCCACTTGAGCTCGCCGGGTGCGTAGTCAGGCCATCCTGGCCTGACACCGTCAGGGCTGGAAGCCCTGACTACGCACGCCGCTGGCCGGGATTACGATCAAGGACCAAAAGGCCGCCGGCCGTTCGGACCGGCGGCCGCTACGAGTGGCTGCTGTGCCGTGAGCGATCAGGTCTAGCTGGGATTATCCGGATTCGCCGCGACGAGCATCATTGACGATTGTCTGCCGGTAAACTGCATCGGGTTCAGATGCTCGCCGTTTTTCAGAACCTCGAAATGGACATGCGGGCCGGTCGCGGTGCCGGTGGCTCCGACTGCGCCGATCTTCTGTCCCTGTCGGATCTGCTGGCCTTCCTGCACCAGATTGACCTGATTGTGGCCGTAGCGGGTGGTGTAGCCGTCCACATGGCGAATCTCGATCAAGTTTCCGTAACCGCTGCGCCGCCCACTGAAGGTGACGAGGCCGTCGGCTACGGCCACGACCGGCGAACCGGACGGTGCGGCAAAATCGACGCCTTGATGAAACAGACGGCGGCCCTTGATCGGATGGATACGGAAGCCGTAGTTCGATGTAATGTATCCCGCGCGAACCGGCCAGCCCGACGGTACGGACTTGGCCGTGAGATCCCGCTCCATGATCGCCTCTTCGAGGATCTCCAGCTTGCGCTTGCGATCCTTGAGCAGGCCGACCACGCTTCCCAACTCGCTTGCGATCTCCTTGATGGTGTAGTCCCTGGCCAGTCCTTCCTCAGGTCCGCCCTGGGGTGGTGGATTCTGGAAGTCGAACTCTTCGGCGCTCAAGCCGGCCATCTCGACCAGTCGTTCGCCGAGTGCGTCAAGCCGCATGAGTTCGGCCTGCATGTTCCCCAGGCTGGAGGTGATGGCATCGACGTCCGGTGCGTCCGTGTCACCGTTGGTTATGTCTTGGTTCGGCGTCGTCGGCAAAGACCGGGAGCCGACGGCCAGATCGCTGGTCAGGGCTGGGATTGTGGCGTATCTGCCGAGCCAGAATCCGACGCCACCCCCGGCGACAGCGAACAACAGGACCGCCAGGAGTGCGACAACAACCTGGCCGCGAACGGTTTTTCTACGATCGAGGTGATACATCATTTGACCTCTGCTGCGTGGTGAATCGGCATAGAGCCGGGTTTATACTACAGATGCACTGACGGGGCGACCGTCGGGATGCGCTTGATGGTTGCGCTGGATCAATCATTTAAATTATTGAGTAGAGCAATACTTTGGACTGCTATGCCTGCTAAACGCCCTGTTCGACTTCGTTCCGTGCATGTTCGGGATCTGCTCACCGGCAGTCCGGCAGTCATGCACGCCCTGGAGTGCCAGCGCCGGGAGGACGGTTTGCTGGCGCGGGTGCGTGACTTGCTCAACCCTGGGGCACGGCCGCATTGCCTCCAGGCGACAGCCAGCGAGGACACGCTGACCGTGACCGTGGATGCGGCCGTGTGGGCGACCCGTCTGCGCTATCTGGCGCCTGAGCTGGCGCAGGGCCTGGCATCCGCGGGGATCACCAGGGTGAAGATTCGGGCGCGTCCGAGCGACAAGCAAAGGGCGCGACAGACCACGGGGCGGGTTACCAGGTTGACCCCCGCGGTCGTCGCTCACCTGACGACCAGCGCCGAACATATGACCGATGCGGGGCTTGCGGAGGTCTTTCGGCGCTTGGCATCCCGCTAGGGCGTGCCGCCGATCGATCCGGTGACGGGCGAGCCGGACCACTAGGCGATTGCCGGATGTGACGGAAATCGCCTATGCGAGCGCCAGCGGCTGGGCGTAGCTGATCGGAGCCCGTGCCCCGTCCTTGAACACGGCCTCTTCCCAGGCCTCCGAGTCTGCGACCAGCGCACGCAAGAGCTCGTTATTTAAGGCATGACCGGACTTGTATCCTTTGAAAGCGCCGATCAGCGTGTGGCCAAGGAGATACAGGTCGCCAATGGCGTCCAGGATCTTGTGCTTGACGAACTCGTCCTCGTAGCGCAGCCCCTCTTCGTTCAGAACCCGGAACTCGTCGACGACCACGGCGTTGTCGAGACTGCCGCCCAGCGCAAGGTTTTGCGCCCGCAGTGCCTCAATGTCGCGCAGGAATCCGAAGGTGCGGGCCCGACTGACCTCTTTCACGAAGGATGAGGTCGAGAAATCGATGTTGGCGCGCTTTGCCCTGGCGTTGAAGGCCGGGTGGTCGAAATCGATTGTGAACTCCACGCTAAAGCCGTCATAGGGCTCGAACCGTGCGTACTTGTCGCCATCACGCACCTCAATCGGGCGCTTGATGCGGATAAACCGTTTGGCGCGATTCTGTTCCTCCACCCCGGCGGACTGAATCAGGAACACGAAAGGCCCGGCGCTGCCGTCCATGATCGGCACTTCCGGCGCACTGACGTCGACGTAAGCATTGTCGATCCCTAAGCCCGCGAAAGCAGACAACAGGTGCTCGACCGTTGAGATGCGGACATCGCCGTTCACAAGGGTCGTCGAGAGCCGGGTGTCCCCGACGTTGTGCGGACAGGCGCGAATCTCGACCGGCTGGTCGAGATCGACCCGCCGGAAGATAATCCCGGTATCAGGGGCAGCCGGACGCAATGTCAGGTAAACCTTGTCGCCTGTGTGCAGGCCCACGCCGGTTGCGCGGATTACGTTCTTTAGCGTGCGTTGCTTGACCATCGTTCCGCCCCCTCGTGCCAGGACCGCAGCAGGCTGCGCCGACCTCGGCGTAGCACCCGATAAAAGCCCGAACCAATGCGGGTCTGAGGTGAAGCTTAGGGTTTTCCCGGAACTTTATCAAGTCCCGAACGTGAAATGCTGCAATATCATTGTTTTTTATAGCTTCGTTAGTGGAGGGATTTCCCTTGGAAGACGTCGTGCGTCGCCCGATACTATCGTTTGCGGCTTGGCGTGGTCCCGCTTGCCGGACGTGATCGGCTGTCTGGCCCCCGTCGAACCTGATAAGCGTCGGCAGGAACGGTTTGAGGCCCGTTCCGACACCAAGGGGGTGTCTGGATCTAGGTGTGCAGAAGGTATGGCAGGTGGACGACGTGGCACCGGGCACGTCTGGGAGGTCAAGCTCAACGCGTTCCGGCAAACGGCAGCGTAGCGTGTGGGGGGCTTCGCTCCTGCTCAAGGTTGCCGGACTGCGCTCCCCATCTTGGCTCCGCTCGGTGTGCAGTCTCACACAGCGACGACTGCAGCGGGGAGTGGCGAATCGCTTCGCGCACACCCCGCGGCGGCGCGGCCCCGCCGCCAAAAATTTCCTCAGAATTGCTCTATAGCGCCCTAATAAGTTATCCGGACTGAGTATTGCTATACACCGGCTGCGTATTTCGTCTCAGGCAATAAGAAAAACGATTTTATTCGATCTTTATTCTCTTGAAGAGATCTCAATGCCGACCGTAATTTTTTTAGCAA
>NZ_CAIZIZ010000376.1 GCF_903933125.1 uncultured Lamprocystis sp.
GGGCGGTTTGCGCGCTTCGAATGACTCCTCTTCGTCGCCCTGCTCGATATAGCGCCACAGATGACGGTTATCGTCGCGGTAGTCCACCTCGGTATCGGTGAAATAGACCTTGGGCGAGAGATCCTGCTGGCGGCGGGTGCGCGCAATGTAGGTGATCGCCAGGTCGGCGATGGCCTGGGTGCTGGACTCGCTTTGCGCCAACTCGGCGTGGAATCGGGCGACGAAGTCGAGCGCATCCGGGTTGCGATAGCCGTGGTCGGGGTCGAGCGCGGCACGCGAGAACATGGCCAGGCGATGGCGGATGCAGGATTCGTGCTCGGGGTCGCATGCATCTTCGTCCGGCCGCGGGTGCAGGGCGAGGAACAGCCGCCGCAGTCCAGGGTATTCGCGGATCACCAGACAGTCCACCCGGCAGTCCTCGAAGGTCTCGACGGCCACCCGCTGGAAGGGGCTCAGGTTGTCCGCGACCAGCGAGCCGCTCCAGCGCAGATGGGCGGCGACATGGGCCAGCAAGGCGCGGTAGCGGTCGATCCCGGCCACGCCGGCGCGGTCGTCGTAGACATCCGGCACCCGCACCCCCAGAGCGTCGACATAGGGCATGGGCTTGCGCAATGTGTCGAACGCGTCCGAATAGGGAACGAAGGGCCGGTGCTCACACCACAAGGAGCGCAGATAGAGGTCGAGTTGGCGCTCGTGATCGACGAACAGGGTGCCGTGACGCTCGCGCTGCAACACGGCGCGGCTGTCGGTCGATTGCAGGCTGAAATAGTCGCGCTGGCGGTCCGGGTGATCACCATAGTGACGCAGGCCGTACTCGACCCAATTACTCAGCCCATGGCAGGTAAGCTGACTCAACAGGTACGGGATGCGCTCCAGCAAATCCGGCAGGCTCGGGCTGGGAATGGTGGTGTGAAAACCGTGGATGGAACCGGTGGTCCGCTCCATGAAGCGCAGGATCATCTCGATGTAGCGCTCCAGCAACGCGGCGCTGGCGAGACGGCGCGACACCTCGGCAATACTCTGTAGGAAGGGCAGAATCGCCTTGCCATTCGGGCTGCGCGAGATCGTCCACACCGTCCGCGACACCAGCCCCAGGGTCTGCTCGCCCAGGTCGGCGGCGACTTGCGGCAGTTCCTCCAGATACACCAGGACCGGCTCAAATCCGCGACCGATGCGGCAGATCAGCGAGGCCCCCTCCAGATAATCGGTGATCCCCGCCGGACTCAGCAGCGCTTGAGCCTCGGCGATACAGTCCGGAAACACCTGGTCGAGCTGCGGAAAACTGCAGCGCAGTTGCCGGCGCAAGGGCTGGAGTGACTCGGCCGTCGGGATGGTGAGTGTGGGCATAAGGCCTCGGGGGCTGCGGTGAGGGACGCTGGATCAGGGTCGCGGCCACAGTATATCGCCATCGGACGTGATAACCGGGTGTAGGGACGGGTTTCAAACCCGCCCCTACACCAAGGGTCTGGCCGGATATCAGGCAAGACCTCGACGCTAACCGAAATGCACCCACTTGCGCTAAGGCGATTTCCGCAGAACTTCGTACCACGCGAGATGTACTCCGGTGACCTGGGCGACGCAACCGGAGGCCGACGCTTTAGCGGACGGCCGTGCCGCGTCCGGCTGAAGCCTCGACCTCCGGTCTGTTGTGCGGGCGCAGCAAGATCCGCACGGGGCTGTAGGGGCGACTAAAGTCGCCCCTATCACGTCGGTAGATCATTTCTCGGAAATCACCTCCATCATTTCCTGGAATGACCAAGGGCAGGCAGCGGAAAACACCGATTCGGCAAGTCCGGTTTCTCGAGCGGCCAAGAGCGTCGCATCTTCGTAAGCCGTAACAATCAGCTCCGGGAGCCTCGCCTTGAGGCTCGGATTGTCCGCCAGATGCCGCTCAAGTTCGCGGCGCTGGACCTTGATGATCGCGCGCCGGGAATTGCCACGCAGGGTTGGTTGATGTTGCCATTGCAGCAAGTGCATGAGCAGCACGGCAAGGCGGCTTAACAGTTCCCGCTTCTCGGCCTTGATCATGGTTCCGGCCAACATCGGCAGGAATGAGGTCTTAACCCAAGTTTAACACGAGAGATTGTTTCTTACTTAATATCAACCGCTTGCAGCGGTCAAAACAGCTAAGTGGCACTACAAACTTGCCAATCTTTGAAATTTCCGGGCTCAGATACCCATGAACTTGTCTCTCCGGCGGTGGTTTTCAGACCCCCAGGTCTCAAGTACCTGCGTGGGGGTGTTCTCGCTCCGAGCCGATGGCCTTTCGCGGGATGTATATCGAAGACGCTACAACGTCCCGCGTGCAGGGTCCAGCCCCCCCGAAAAATAAATTGGCACTACATTGAGGATTCTGGGTACCGTGTACTTATCAATCATTGTTTTAGGGTCCATCTGAACGGCTAAACCAATGGGGTCATGTTAAAGATGGGTTAAGGGGGCAGTCTCAAACTGCACAACAAACGCAAACCCAAGACATTTAGACAGGATTAACAAGATTTACAAGATGTTATTCGTTTTCAATCTTGTGAATCTTGTCAATCCTGTCAAGAAATTTTGGAACTGGTCAGGGTCGCGGCCGGAACGATGATCAAGGCCCGGCGCCGACCGGGCCGCGCGGCGCGCCCCCCGGTCATCGCCCCTACTTGAGCGATCCCTTACCGTAACGATCTTCAAAGCCGGCACGGACCTTGTCGATGGCGTCCTTGTTCATGCCGCTGAAGTACCAATCATGACCAGGGATGGGCTTGAAGTGCTTTGCCAACAGGGCCTTGGCAAACTTTTCGTTGCCGTCCTTCTTATGGACGACCTCGTTGAGTTCCGGTATCCACTCGAAGTAGGTGTTCTTGGCCACCTCGTAGATGCCGTGCCACCAGGTGTAGTCCGGACCGCTCATGGAGGCGCCGTGGCGGGCGCGGCGGCCCTCGTGGTGCCAGATCTCCCACCAGGTCCATTCGATTTTCTCGTCGAAGGGAGCGGGCGTGATGTAGCCCTTGTCCTTCAACTCGGCCATGACCGCGGCGATGGGCTTGGCGAACTTGTCGTTGTAGAGATCCACGACGCCGTCGAACTGCGCATAGTGGCCCTCGATGACACTGGTGGAATGGCAGCCGAAGCACACCTTTTCCATATTGGCGCGGCGGTCCTTCCAGGTCAGCACCTCGATGACCTTGGAGCCTTGGGCGGCATCACCCACCGCGGGAATCGGCTTGCCCTCGGGAACATCGAACTCCTGGCCGCTTTCCAGCCGCACCAGATTGATCTTGGTGGAGATGGGCGGACGCAGGGTCCAGGAAATCCGCTCGCCCACGTTGTGGGTCTTGCCGATGCCGGGGCCGGCGCTCATATGGCAGGTGGCGCAGGTGGGGGCCGCCGAATAGTCCACGCCGGCGACCCACTTGTCCGAATCCAGGTTCATCTCGGCGATCTGGGCACGGTAGATGATGCCGTGTTTGGACTCGTTATAGACTTCCATTTGTGGATGGTCTGGCCCGACATGACACTTGCCGCAGGTGTCGGGGGTGCGTGCCTGGGCGCGTGAGAACCGGTGACGACCGTGGCAGGCGGAACAAGAGCCCTTGGAGCCGTCGGGGTTGATGCGGCCGATGCCGGTGTTCGGCCAACTGCCCGGCAAGGGCCGGCCTTTATTCTTGCCCTCGGTCACGAACTCGAGTGTCCCGCCGTGACACTGACGACAGCCGGCGTTCACCGCCTCGGGTCCGCCGACGACTTCGCCTAAGAGGTTGTCCAGCGAGGCCAGGATGTCACCCGCTTTGGCGTGGTGGGAGCCGTCCATCTGCTGGAATTCGGTGTTGTGGCAGCGGGCGCAGTCCTTCGGGGTCACGACGATGGAGATCAGCGCGTCCTCGTGTTTGAAGGCGTCGATTTCGCCTTCCTTGGCTTCGTGGCAATCCAGGCAGGTGACCCCGGCCTGACCGTGCCTGCTGCGGTTCCACTCGAGATGCAGTGCGGGACTCTCTGTCATGTGACAGTCCACGCAGTCCTGCCCCCGCGGATCGCCCCAGTCGACACCGGGCTGACCCGCGGCACGCTCGGCCTGGGCCGTCTGGATCAGACCCGGCAGGCCAACGATGATGCACAGACAAAGACCCAGACACAGACCGGCACGGCTGGCCGGTCGGCGGTTTCGGCGGCAATGCGGCATGATGCACTCCTCTCTCTTCTTCTTGGCGCTGCGGATAGTTGCACCGGCAACCTTGCCGAGAGCGCCTCCCCGGGGCCTTGATCCAGATCAAACGCGGCCGCATTTTTCGCCACCGTGAACAGCGCGCTGCGACCGCTCCAACGCAACGAACACGGATGAATCTGAATTTTTGGTCACTTGACCACAACCGCCGCACTGTTGACTCTACCAACCGCGACCGGGTCGCCCGCGCGCGGCCGATTATCCGGAGCACGCCGCGGTTCCAATCATCAACCAACAAAGCAGACACGGGAGTCACGCATGATCGAAGTTCGCGAGCTCAGTCGGAGTTACGGCGAGCTGAAGGCAGTGTCGGAGGTCTCCTTCGACATCGGCCACGGTGAGATCGTCGGGCTGCTCGGCCACAACGGGGCCGGCAAGACCACTATTATGAAAATGCTGACCGGCTATCTGGAGCCGAGCAGCGGAACCATCCGCATCGACGGGCTGGACCTGGCCGAGCACCGCCGTTCGGCCCAGCGCCACGTCGGCTATCTGCCGGAGAACTGTCCGCTCTATCCGGAGCAGACGGTGCTCGATGCGCTGGAGTATCAGGCCGTCCTGCACGGCATCCCGCAGCACGCGCGGCCGGCGGCCATCCGCCAGGCGGTGGAACGCACCGCCTTGACCGCCAAGGCGAGCGCCCCGGTCGCGACCTTGTCGCGCGGCTATCGCCAGCGCCTGGGGGTCGCCCAGGCTATCCTGCACAGTCCGAAGATTTTGATCCTCGACGAACCGACCAACGGCCTGGATCCGACCCAGATCCAGCACATGCGCGGCCTGATCCAGGAACTGGCGCAGGATGCCACCGTTATCGTCTCCACGCATATCCTGCAGGAAGTCGAAGCAATCTGCAGCCGGGTGCTGATCATGAGCGGCGGGCGCCTCGCGCTCGACAGCAGCAGCGATGCCATCGGCCGCCATCCGCGGCTCCTGGTCACCCTGGATCGCCCCGCGGCGGAGGCCGCCCCCCTACTCACCGCCCTGCCCGGCGTAAGCGGCGTGGAATTGGTGGACGAGGGAGCCGGGCGCCACTGTTTTGCGCTCAGTCTGGAGAATGCGGCAGCGGCAGCCCCGACCGTCGCCCGCGCGATTGCCGATCAAGGGTGGAACCTGTTCGGACTGGAACCGGAGCGGCGCGACCTGGAGGCTTTGTTCCGCGCCGTTTCCGGGGCCGCGACCCCCGCCGATGCGCCATCCGCCCAGACCGTCACGGAGACCGCCCATGTCTGACATTCTGCGTATCGCCCGCAAGGATCTGGCCGCTTTCTTCGGCTCTCCGGTGGCCTATATTTTCATCGGCACCTTTCTAGCCGTGTGCCTGTTTGTATTCTTCTGGGTGGAGGCATTCTTCGCCCGCAACATCGCGGACGCCCGTCCGCTGTTCGAGTGGATGCCGGTGCTGCTGATTTTCCTTTGTGCCGCGCTCACAATGCGTATGTGGAGCGAGGAGCGCCGGGCGGGGACCCTGGAGATCCTGCTGACGCTGCCGGTGCCGACCTGGCGGCTGGTGGCGGCCAAGTTCCTGGCCGCGCTCGCCCTGGTCGCGATCGCCCTGACGTTGACCCTGCCGCTGCCGGTGACCGTCTCGCTGCTGGGTCCGCTGGACTGGGGTCCGGTCTTCGGGGCCTATGTGGCGACCCTGCTGTTAGCCGCCGCCTACCTCTCGATCGGGCTCTTCGTTTCCTCACGGACCGATAACCCGATCGTCGCCCTGATCGGCAGCGTCCTGGTCTGCGCCCTATTCTATTTGCTCGGCTCCGACGCCCTGACCAGCTTGGTCGGCAATCGCGGCGGCGAACTCTTGCGGCTGCTCGGCAGCGGATCCCGTTTCGATTCGATCACCCGCGGCGTCATCGACCTGCGCGACCTCTACTACTATGCGAGCATCGTCGGCGTCTTCCTGGCACTCACGGTCTATAGCCTGGAACGGCTGCGCTGGGCGCCCGACAGCGACCGGCCGGCGGGTCATCGCCGTCTCACCCTGATCACCCTGCTGGCCGCCGCCAACCTGTTGGCCGCCAATCTGTGGCTGCACGAGGTCGACGGGGCGCGCACTGACCTGACCCAGGGTCAGGTCTACACCGTCTCCGACGCCACCCGGACCTATCTGGACCAGATCCAGGAACCTTTACTGATCCGCGGTTATTTCAGCGCCCAGACCCATCCATTGCTCGCCCCCCTGGTCCCGCAGATTCGCGATCTGCTGCGCGAGTATCAGGTGGCCGGCGGCGGTCGGGTGCGGGTGGAGTTCGTCGATCCGGCAGACCATCCGGACCTGGAGCGCGAGGCCGGCGAACAGTTCGGCATCCGTCCGGTGGCCTTCCAGACCGCGAGCAAATACCAGTCGGGGGTCGTCAACTCCTACTTCGATCTGGTGGTGAAGTACGGCGACCAATTCGAGCACTTGGGCTTCCAGGACCTGATCGAGATCAAGGTCCGCGGCGAAAACGATCTCGATGTGCGGCTGCGCAACCCCGAGTACGACATCACCCGTGCGATCAAGAAGGTGCTTTACGGCTATCAGGGCGGCGGCGATCTGTTCGCCGGCCTGGGTCAGCCGATCAAGCTGCGCGCGTTCGTCTCGGCGCCGGGCCAACTGCCTGAACCGCTGCCCACGCTGCGTGCCGATCTGGAGGGGCTGCTCGGCGACTTGCAGGCCAAGTCCGCCGACCGCTTCAGCTTCAGCATCGAGGACCCGGCAACGAATCAGGCGCTGACCCGGGAGGTGGAGGACCGCTTCGGCTTCAAGCCGCTGGTGATCGACCTGGTGAACCCCACACCCTTCTATTTCTACCTGGTATTGGAGTCCGGTACACGAGCCGAGGCGGTACCTCTGCCCGAGTCACTGGACAAGGCGGGTCTGCAACGGGCGATCGAGGCGGGCATCAAGCGCTTCGCCCCCGGTGTCCTGCGCACCCTGGCGGTCTACACCCCGCCCCAGGCCGGCGGAGAGTTTGGAATGCCGGCGGCCCGTCCGGATTATGGAATGCTCCAGGCGCAGTTGCGCGACGGTTTCAATCTCCTGGAGACGGATCTGAAAACCGGCCAGGTACCGGCTGACGCGGACCTGCTGTTGGTGCTGGGACCGCGGGACCTGGACCAGAAGCAGCAATTTGCCATGGATCAGTTCCTGATGCAGGGCGGCACCGTCCTGGTTGCGGCCTCCAGTTTCCATGTCGAACTGGGGCGCGGGGCAATCAGCGCCCAACCCCAGGACACGGGCCTGGAGTCCTGGCTGGCGGCCCAGGGACTGAGTTTGGGCAAGTCACTGGTGCTCGACCCGCGAAACACGCCCTTCCCGATCCCGGTGCAGCGGAATCTGGGCGGCTTCATGGTCGAAGAGATCCAGATGCTGGATTACCCCTACTTCCCGGACGTGCGGGCGGAGGGTCTCTCCACCGACTCGGGGATCACCGCCAACCTGGGGCAGATCACCATGAACTGGTCCTCACCCATTCAGGTCGATCAGGAGAAAACCGCGGGCCATCGCGTCACCGAACTCATCCGCAGTTCCAGTGAGGCCTGGACCAGCGATTCGACCCAGATGCAGCCGGATTTCCGCGCTCATGGCGACCTGGGCTTCCCGAGCGGCGACGACCAGGGCACTAAGATCCTGGCGGTAGCGGTTGAGGGACGTTTCAGCTCCGCCTTCGTCGGCAAGCCATCACCCTTGCTGCCTGAACCGTCGGACCAGGAGACGGAGGCGGCCGACACGGCTGAGCCGCAGACGGACGATCCGGACGCGGCGACGCCAACCGCTGCCAAGCCTCCGGCCAAACCGCCGGTCGCCCCGGGGGTGATCGAATCCTCCCCCGCCGCGGCCCGGTTGATCCTGATCGGCTCGGACAGTTTCCTGACCGACACCGCCATCACGCTGGCCAGCGAGGCGACCCAGAGCCGCTATCTGAAACCGATCGAACTGGTGCAAAACGCCGTCGAGTGGTCGCTGGAGGACCGGGGCTTACTGACGCTACGCGGACGCGGCCAGTTCAGTCGGCTGCTCGAACCCCTGAGCCGCGAGGGGCGGATGGCCTACGAGTACCTGAACTACGCCCTGGCCCTGGGTGGTCTGGCGCTCCTCTACTGGCTGGCACGCCGGTCGCGGCAGCGGCGTGATCGTGCCTTGGCGCGCTACCTCGAACCAGCATCGACACCCGGGAAGGGCTGATCCATGGAGAACATCAACATGAAACAAGGCACCCTGCCATCAAGTATCCCGGCCCGTTCGCGCCTTCAGGAGTGGACCTCCACCTTACTCGCACCCGTGACACTCGGACTCGCGTTGCTCCTGGGCCTGCAGTTGGCCGCGGCCCTCCTGCTCGGTGCCGGCGGTAACGGCACTCTGAACCCGACCGCCGCGGACACCGCCCTGCTCCCCTTCGACGCCAAGACCGTCACGGCGGTGCGGATCGAGGGCGGCGGCCAGAGCGCACTCCTGGCCCGCGGGGATAAAGGCTGGCTGATCGCCGATCTGGGTGACTTCCCGGCCGACGGGGCCAAGATCGATCAACTCCTGGAGAAGCTGGCCGCGCTCAAGCGACCGCTACCGGTGGCCACCAGCCGCGAGGCACTCAAGCGGCATAAGGTGGCGGATGAGGGATTCGAGCGCAAAATCACCCTGGAGTCGGGCGATACGCCGCTCGCGGCCCTGTTGCTCGGCGACTCCCCCGGCTTCAAGCGCCAGTTGGTCCGGGTCGGCGGGGAGTCGGCGGTCTATGACGTTGAACTGCCGCTCTTCGAGGTGTCCAACCGGCATGACGACTGGCTCACCCGTGACCAGTTGCAGGTCGACCAAGAGCAGATCAAGCGCATCAGCGCCGCCGACTGGACCCTGATCAAGGGTCAGGACGGCTGGCAACTGGAGGGTACGGATGAGAAACCGGACGCGGCGGCCGTGACCAATCTGCTGGGGCGCATCAGCAGCCTGAGTTACCGTGGGGTCTTGGGCACGCAGAACCAACCCGAGTACAACCAGGCCGCGCCGACCCTGGACCTGCGTTTGCAACTGGCGGACGGCAGCACCCGGGAGTACCGCATCTCCAAGGTCAAGGACGGCGCCGACTCCGTACTCAAGGTCGCGGACCGGCCCTGGTACTTCAAGCTGTCTGACATGGACCTGGATGGATTGGTCGATGTGACCCGTGACCAGCTACTGGGGAAGGCCCCGGCGGCAGCGGCGCAGGACGCGGGCAACCTTCCCGCGGGCGGCGAAGCTGCGGTAGCGGAGGAACTCACCCCAACGATGGAGGAGACGGCGGAACCACTTCCGGATCAGGTTCCCGTGGTGGATGACGTGAATCAACCCCAGCCGGGATCAGAGCCGCCGCGATAGCATGCTCGCTTGGCCGGGTCGGACTTCAGTCCGACTTCGGACTCGCCGTGCTGTTCGGGACCGCCCCCTAAGACGATTTCTGTCATGTAGGGGCGACTTAAGTCGCCCCTACACGTTGGTCCATCTTTTGCCGGAAATCACCTTGCGGTCGAGCGGGGATTGCCGGCAATCGCCTCAAGCACCCGGCCCGGTCGGCGCCGGAACCGGTGTCGCCGCGGTGCGCCCCGCGACGGGCTGAGTCTGCGGGGCCGCGGGCTCCACCAACGGGCGGGGTTTGGGGAAAGCGATCCGCAACGGGCTCGCCGGACCTTTGAACGCCTGACGCAGGGCCGCATCGCGCCCATAGATGTCCGACCGGAATCCGACCCTGCCATTCTCGTCCGCATAGGCCGTCAGGTAGTAGAGCAAGACCGGCAGACGCTCGTCCAGAATGACATACCGTGTCTTATTGGTCGAGATCACACGGTCGATCTGACGCCGGTTCCAATTGGCCTCGCCCAGAATCACCTCGGCCAGCTTCAACGGGTCCTGCACCCGCACGCAGCCGTGGCTGTAGGCCCGGACATTTTGGCTGAACAGCCCCTTGCTCTGGGTATCATGCAGGTAGACCGCATGATCATTCGGAAAGATGAATTTCACGCGCCCCAGGGCGTTGGATGGTCCGGGCCCCTGAACGATGCTGTAGCGCCGCGGGTCACTGACGTTGGCCCCGCTGACCGCGCGACCGGTACGCCGATCCACAACCTTGAAGCGGCTGGAGACACCGCGCATCTTTTTCTGAATCGACGGCGGTACGGTCCAGGTCGGGTTGAAGACGACATGCTCCATCTCGTCACGGAAACTCGGCGTCTGATCCTTTGGGGTCCCCACCACGACGCGCGTACTCCAGTCGATCCGCCCGTCACGCACAACGTGCGCCATGAAACCCGCCACATCCACCAAGACGTAGTCCGCCGGCAGTGCGTCGTAGAACCACCGCATCCGCTCCAGGTTGATGCGGATCTGATCGGCCTTCTTCTCGTCGAACGGCTGGTTGAGTGCCGTGATCGTACTCGAACCAGCAACGCCATCCGCATTGAGACCGGAACGCTTCTGGAACCGCATCACCGCCTCACTCAAGGCCGGATCGAAGAACTCCGGATCATCCGGGACAAGGGACTCGTCGCCGAGCGCCCGCAACCGCTCCCGCAGCAAGACGACCCGCGGGTCACGGCGACCCGGCACCAACTTTTTCCCCTGAGGGATCTGCGGCAGAGCCGCGGCCGGGCGGGAACTGCCGAAATTTTGGAGGGCGCGCTCAAGATCGGCGAAGAAGAAGGGTTTCTCGGCCAAGTCAGCCAGACTGCTTCGCATATCCGCGGCTGAGACCACCTGCTCCATGGACCGAATCAGCGTCTCCACGGGGACCCCCTTGCGGTGATTCCAGAAGCGGTTGACCGCCGCCGGATCGACGCGGCCGAAACGGATGTGGTAGGTGTAACGCAGGAGGGCGTCGCTCAACTGCAGGTCGGCGGCCAAGCGCTCCGCGGACGCCAACCCATCCAGGTGGCCGGGCTTGCTCAACCGCCGCAAGGTGGCGACATGGTAGTCGGCAGGCTGGAAACCGGCGACTTGAGCTGCCTCCACCGCTTGCAGCAGCGCCTCGACCTGGGCTGAATCCTGCCACGCCAGCCGATAACCACGGGCGGCGTAGAAATTTGCGAGGGCTTGGCCGGATTCCAGCGGCACTCCGTCAACCGTCAGCGGCCCCTGATCACGAATCGACTCGGCAGTCACGCGCAGCAACGGGTTAGACGCGGGAACCGACACCGCGGCGACCGGAGCCGGCCTTGCCGTCACCGACTGCGACGGAACCGGCGCGGAAACCGTGAGCGAGTCACTCGCCGTGAGGACCCCTGGCAAGACCACCGGGAGGATGGAGATGGAGAGCAACAGATGCCTGAAAAAGCTTGCGGGGATCATCTCCAGCTCCTGGAACACATTAAGAGTCACTTGAATGCAACGCGAAAGAATCGAGCAGAATCGGCGAACCAAGTGGTTCGCCCCCTGGCTTCTTCTTATGATATCCGAACCTTCCGCGAAAAATTCCAACCAGTTTGCATTGTAAGGATCCACGATGACCCTGCGCCAGATCTACTGCGTCCCCGTCGGCTTGCTGCTCGGCATCGCGGCCGCCCTGCTGTTCCCCGCGGGCGCGCCTTATGTCGCCTGGCTGGGACAGATCTTCATCTCGCTGCTGAAGCTCCTGATCCTGCCGCTGATCCTGGTCTCGATCTTTGCTTCGCTGGCGGGAAGCACCGAACTGCGGCGCATTGGCGGGCGCACCTTCGTTTACTATGTCGCCACCTCGGCCGTGGCCGCCGCCATCGGCACCCTGCTCGGACTGGCATTCGCGCACGGCCTGCCCGCCGGCCTGCTGAGTCTGGAACAGGTACAGAACACCGGCGCCGCCTTCAGCCTGGACCGGCTGATCGATAACTTCATCCCCAGCAATCTGTTCGCGTCACTCACGGCGGGCAATGTGCTGCACATCGTCTTTGTGGCGGTGATCGCCGCCCTCGCCTCCCGACGCATTGCCGTGGAGCAGCGCACGACCCTGATCGCCGGCGCCCAGGCGCTGGACGCCCTGCTGATGCAGACGCTGAACGGGGTACTGGCCATCGCACCGGTGGGTATCGCCGCCCTGGTCTACGGGAGCCTCGCGACCATGGATTGGGCGGGCGTTTTCCAACTGCGCAGCTTCGTCTGGGCGGTCGCGCTGGCCGCGGTGCTGCACGCCCTGCTGCTCATGCCGGGGCTCTATTGGGTGCGGACCCACCGTTCCCCCTGGCGGCTGGTCGCGGCCTGTCGGGAGCCGCTGCTGACCGCCCTGTCCACCGCCTCCAGCAACGCCACCTACCCGGTTTCCAAGCGCGCGCTGGAGGCGTTCGGCGTCAGCGAGCGGGTCACCAGCCTGGCCCTGCCGCTCGGCGCGACACTGAACATGCACGGCTCGGCCCTCTATCAGTCGATCCTGCTGATTTTCATGTCACACCTGGCCGGGGTCGAACTGAGCGCGCTCCAGGCCGTCTTCATCGTGCTGTTGACCATGGCGTCCTCCGCCGGCACCGCCGGCATTCCCAGCGGCGGCATCGCCATGATGGCCTTCATGCTCGATCTGCTCGGTCTGCCCCCGACCTATCTCGCGTTGTATCTGATCGTCGACCGTTTCTTCGACTATCCCATCACCGCCATCAATGTCTGGGGCGATCTGGTGGTCGCGGCCATTGTGGATCGGGAACTGAAGCCCGATGCGTTCGTTACAGCGCATTCGCACGGCCACCGAACACCAACGACCGATCCTGATTCAGTATAATCGCCGCGGGCGCATGGCGCGTCTCTTAGCCGGACCACTGAAAGGAGTGCAACCATGGCCTCTGCGATCGTCGCAACGCTTACGTCGCTGAAAAATCGCCCGCGTTCCCAGCAACTGAGTCTGGCTGCCGGAGTCCTCGCCTTCGTCGTCGCCCTCGTCGCGCTCATCGGCGCCGTGCGCGGCATCGACCTGTCCGGCGTCGCGGCAATGGACGGCCAGGCCACCCCCGCGCAGGTTCAGGCCGAAATAGCCGGTCTCCGCGCCCAGACTGAAAAGCTCGCTGCCGACCTGCAGTCGTTCCAAGCCGACCTGCGTACTGCCGCCGCCCTGCCGAAGGACACCAAGCAGGCGCTCCAACAGCAGCAGAGCCAGAAGCTGCTCAAAGACCTCGCGGAACGCCAGGAGCGGCTGGAGCAGATCATCGTCGCCAACCCGGGCAAGGCGCTGGAACTCGCACTCCTGCAACGCGACCTGGAAAACCTGAAGGCGGCCCAACAGCAGCGTCTCGCCGCGATCGGGGCCGCGGTCGAACGCGGTTACGCCTCCACCCGGTGGGTTCTGGCGGGGATGGCGGTCAGCCTGCTGCTGCTCGTCGCGGGTACGCTCCTGAAGGGCAACGCGTCTTAGGGAAGGGTTGAGGCTACAGCGTTCCCGCCTCCAGGAAGCTGAAGTATCCAGCCCGGTTAAAAATGATGTGATCCAGCAGTTCGATGCCGAGGATGGCGCCCGCAGCCTTGAGTTGCGCGGTGATGGCGAGGTCACCCGGTGAGGGTTCGAGGCCGCCGCTGGGGTGATTGTGGGCGACGATGACAGCGGACGCCCGGTCAGCGAGTGCGTCGGCGAAGACCTCGCGCGGATGCACTGGGCTGCGGTCGATCAGCCCGATCGACACCACCCGGATGTTCAGGATCTCATTTGCGCCATTGATGCTGGCGCAGAGAAAATGCTCCTGCTTACGGTCCGCGTAATGGTGGATGTGCGGCAACAGGTCGGCCGGGGTCTCGATCTTCGCACCCTCCGGCTTGATGCGACGCCGGGCGAACTCGATGGCCGCAAGGATCAAGGTCGCCTTGGCGTCCCCGACACCCGCGAACGGCAACAGGTCTTCGGCCTTCACGTCCAGTCCCTTCTGATCGATGAGCCGCGCCAGCTTGGCGGCCAGGGCCAGCACGTCCAGGCCCGGCGTGCCCTGGCCCAGGAGCACGGCGAGCAATTCCTGGTCACTCAAGGCCCGCGCCCCTTTGCGCAGCAGCTTCTCGCGCGGACGCTCCGCCGCCGGAATCTCGTGGATGCGCTTGCCCATCGCCTCAGGCCGCCAAGGACAAATGGGCCTGAATGACCGTCACCGCCATGATATCGAAGATACCGCCGGTGTCGGTGTATTTATGGTCGGTGAGTTCTTCATAACGTCCGTGGGCGTTGTAGGCCGACTGGATCTCGCCATTGACCTGGCCGCGATAGGCGCCCTCCAGATAGATGACATTCCCGCGGTGCGCCTGAACGGTCGTGCGAATCACCGGGTCGGCGATCTTCTCCTCCGTCACCTGCCGGATATAGAGCGCCTCTTCATCCGTGATGTCGAAGGTGGCGCGGATCTGTGCGATCACATCCTGCACCGAGACCTTCACCGGCGCCGGGCCGGCACCGCCGGCGCCCTTGCCCGGCTTCAGCCTGACCCGGCCGCCACTGGTCGTCACGCCCTGAAACTGCACCGCTGCCTTGGTGACCACCGTGGCACGTACCTGCTGCATCAATTCCGACACGCTGCCTGCTTTGACGAGCTGCGGACCGACATATTCGGCAAAGGTGGCGAACTCCCCGATCGCCGCCGGGTAGGTGAAGAAACAGGTGAGGAAATGGAAGCTCCTGACGAAGCGCGCCAGCAGGGCCACGAACGCCTTGCGCCCTTCCCAATCGGCCAGCCGCGCCTGAAAGCGCGTGCGTAGCGCATTCACCTGGAACTGCACCCGCGCATCGGTCCCGTGCTCGATCAGGCTGAGCAGGTCGCCGGCGTCCTGCTGAGTGAAGACCCCCGCGGCGAGGATCTCCGCGTGCAGGGCGAGGCAGGTGTCCTGATCCGGCTCCTGCGGCTCGAACGGCGTGCCGACCCGATAGGTCGCGAAGGCCGTCAGGATTTGCTTGGCGTTGTTAGTGAAGTCCACGACCACCACATCCCGCTTGCCGGGGTGGCAGCGGTTCAATCGCGAGAGCGTCTGCACCGCGTTGCGCCCGAGCACCGGCTTATCGAGGAACATACCGGCGAGTAGGGGTTGGTCGAAACCGGTCTGAAACTTACTTGCCACCACCATGAGCCGGTAGTCGTCACCCTCGAAGCGGTCTTCGATCAGCTCACCCGTCTGCAACCCATTCACGGCATGCTCACTGATGGCCGCGTTCGTCTCCGGATGGACAAAGTCCGAGAAGGCAAAGAGCACCTGATAGCCGGCGCCGCGTTCCTTGAGCTTCTCCTTGATGATGGTGAAATACCGCAGCCCTGCCACCCGCGATGAAGCGACGATCATCGCCTTGGCGCGTCCGCCGATGAGCGGCGCCACCTCCTTCTCGAAGACCCGCAGCATCACCTCCGCCTTGTATTGGATCAGCCCGTCGTCCTGAAAGGCGAGATTCTGCAGCGCCTTGGACACCACACCCTTGGGATAGAGCCGCTCCTCATCCGGCGGCGGGACCATGGGGCAATGCAGGTGGTAGAGCGTCTTGTAGGAGATGATGCCGGCCGCCACGTCCACGATGTAGCCCTCGGCAATCGCCTCCGCCTCGGTGTAGCTGTCGAACGGCTGGCCGAACATGGAGACGGTCGCCGGTGCCGGCGTGGCGGTGAAGGCGACGAACAACTGATTGCCGTCGTGCTCGCGAATCACCCGGGCGATCTGCTCCTCGGGGTCTTCCTCGGGCGCCTCGCTGTCCGGCTCCCCTGGCGTGCGGAACGGCAGGCGGATGGCCGCGCCCATCTGCCCCTCCTGCGAGCGGTGGGCCTCGTCGATCAGGAAGGCCACCCGCAGCGTCTTCAATACCGGGTTGTTCCGGATCTCATCCAGCACCCAGGCAAACTTCTGCTGGGTGGTGACGATGATGGATTTGCGCTCCCGCAGGAAGCGCGGCAGGTCGTCGGACTTGCGCGCGATGCCCACCACCGCTTTCAGTTGGGCGAATTTGTCCATGTCCTCGCGAATGTTGGTGTCGAGCGACTTGCGGTCGGTGAGGATGAAGGTGATGTCCACCAACTTCTCATTGGTACCGGGCTGGAACAGGCTGTGCAGCCGGTCGGCCAGCCAGCAGATGGAAAGCGTCTTGCCGCTGCCGGCGGAATGCTCGGCCAGATATTTCTTGCCGATGTCACCGGTCGCGGCAAAGTGGGCACTGATGTCCTCCGCCACCCGCCGCACCAGCCGGCTTTGGTGATAGCGCGGGAAGATCGTAAAGGCCGGCCGCGCCGGCTTGTCGTCCTCGGCCTCCCGCTCCGGCACGCGCAGGAGGAAGAAGGACAGCGCCTCCAGCAATTGCCCCGGCGACAGCACCTCGCGGTAGAGGAACTCCACCGGATACTCTTGGGCATTCATCGGGGCATTGGTCAGCCCCCGATTGTGCCAGCGGAAGTTCCCTTCCTGGCGCGGATCAGTGGCGGCCATCACGTCGCTGGTGTCGGCGGCGAGGTAGAGGAAGGGATGCCGGAAGATCCGGTGGCGGTGGTCGCGCTTGGTGAACTGCGCCACCGCGTCATGCACGTTCTCATTGAGTTCGTGTTTCAGCTCGAGCGCCACGATGGGCAGGCCGTTGAGATAGAGGACGAAATCGATCTCGTGATTGGCATCGCCGAAATAACAATGCGGGCGGAAGCTGAAGCGGTTCTTGGCGAACTTGTCGGCAGCGGCGCTCGCCGCGGAGCGTGGTTTCGGATAATAGAGGTGGAATTCCAGACCGCGCACCTTGAGGCCGTGGCGAAACAGCATCCATAGCGGCGTATGCTCCAGTTCCTTGCGCAGTGCCTTGAAGATCGCCTCGCGCGCGTCCGTGCCGTAATCGTCCGCTAGTTTCTTGATCTGATCGGCCTGAGTGGCTTCGAGGAAGGCCCAAAGCTCGGCCTCGGCGATGCAGTGCTCGGTGTCCGTGATATCGGACTGGTCCAGCACGGCATACCCGTGCTCGCGGACCAGGAAATCCGCGATGTGCTGCTGAAAGGTCAGCTCCGGAGGCTTCTTCTTTTTAGCCATGGGCTTCGATCTTGTTGAGGTCCGCCTCGGTGATCCGGCGCTGGCCGGTGACGCATTCGTGGATCAGGGACTTGCGGTAGGCGGTGAGGATGGTGATTTGGCTTTCGATGCCGGTGACAATACTCTTCAGTTCGCCAAGTTGCGTTTCAAGGTAGGAGCAGATTCCCTCTTGTTCCGCCAAGCAGGGTAACGGGATTGGAAACTCGCCAACCTTGGTCGCATTCGTGGAGGCGAGATTGGTTGTTTTCTTCCCCGTCGCCTCGAAGTAATCGCGCCCATAGGTTGACGCAGTGACATAAGCGAGGAAGTTGGGCTTCAATTTATGCGGGAAACAGCGCACTGCGAAGATGTGATTCTGGTGCAGACATCCCGGAATCTCACCGTTCCATACATGGCCCCGGCCAAGTTTATCGAGGTCACCGCCTTCAGTCATCAGCACATCACCGACGCGAAGCTCCACGCCCGCTGCTACGCTGGCTGGAAGTTCGATTACGGAAACGTCGTTCAAGTCAAGATAGCCATCTTGAACATTGCCGACACGCAAATATGGCCGCTCAATCAGCGGACCTTCATATTGTTTGCCGAGTGTGAGGCCGCCTTGAATTGCGGCGACACGTTTGAGGCACACGAGTGTCCAACCGATGGGAACCTGTGCCATCCATGCGTTGCCGGTTGATTCCAGCCCGACGCCCTCGGCGATCCCCGGTGTCACCGCCCGCTGGATGATGGATTTGCGAAGAGCGTCAAGGGCTTCGAGTTGGCAGCGCTTAGCAGCCACCGCCGCGTCAATCGCCGTGCAACTCGCATCCAGATAGCCGGCGATGCGCTGTTGCTCCATTGGTGGGGCATCAGCGCAAGGAATTGCCTCAAGCTTCTCCGCGGTCAAGTGGGCAATCGTTGTGCGGCTCACAATGGCATCAATGAATCCAGCGTGTTTGATGTTGTAGAGCCAGTAGTAGAGGAAGCGGGCGGAGGCATGGTGCCGTGGACGAACGCGGTTGATTGCATTCTGGAAATAGCAGGCATCAAGCTCTCCCGTCCAAACTGCACAACGCCCGACATCACCGCCTTCATTGACAAGCAAATCTCCGGCCTGCAAAAGGAGATCCTTCTTTTCCCGGGGAGAAAACCACATCTTTTTGACGTCGGAGAGATTCACGCCATCCCATTGCACATTGGCAGAACGGAGGTAAGGCTCTTCCGTCTCATCCAGCCTATCTTGCTCTGACTGTAGCATCTTCCCGAGCACGACCTCGAAATCGCGCTTTATAATCCGCTCCGGCCAAGGCGTTGGGAACGTCTTTTGACCATTTATCGTGAGTGGTGCAGGCATATGTCTATTTCGCTCCGTTCATTTCCACCAACAGCATATCAGCGTGTTGTTTGGCAGCCGCGTAGGGTGGATGCCCGCAGGGCGATCCGCCACACTGCCCGCGAAATCGGCAGAACCGCCTGCGGCGTTTCGCCCTACGCGGACTACACGGACCGGTCGAAGTTGGGAATGGAGTAATGCTGGACCTCACCCTCAGCCAACTTGTCAATGGAAATTGACCCGACGTTGCCGCGAAAGACTGCCTTCAATCGCGGCTGAATCCAACCTTGCGGCGATGTACCTA
>NZ_CAIZIZ010000377.1 GCF_903933125.1 uncultured Lamprocystis sp.
CTGGTGCGCCGCACCAGTTGGGCGGCGGCGAATTTCGTCAACTCAACCGCAGACCCGGACGCCCTCGTTATTTCCCGCCAGGATTGGCAACGCGTGCTGAATCAACTGGCCTCGACTCCCTGAAATGGCCAAAGTCGAGGCAGGCGAAGGCGCTGGTGTCGTGCGAGGTCCCCAGGGTGATGAAGCCGTGGTTGGCAACCACGTCGTAGACGCCGTGCGGCACGAGCACCCCACTGGCCAGATGGCGGTAATCGTGGTCATGGACGCGCTGCGGGCCGGTGCTGTAGCACGGCCCGCGCCGGTGCAAGGGTCCCAGCAGTTCCTTTTTCTTGGTGTCGATGCACAACACCGGCGTGCCACGCTGGCGCGCGCGGCGGCGCAACTCGGCGATGTGGCGAAACTGCTGGTCACGCTCCTGGGGATCGACGTGGCCGGTGATCAACTCTTTGCGCAGACTGCGCCGCCGAAAGCCGGTCTGTGCCAGCAATTTCGCCGCCGTGTGACGACTGACCGCGACGCCCAAGACCACCAGTTCCCGCGCCAGTTGCAGCGGTTTCAGATCGGTCCAGCGCACCAGTGGATCGGTCGGACTGCCCGCGCTGTGGGCCTCCAGCACCGCGCTGAGCGCCTCGCGCAAGACCGGCTCGTCCGGCGTCAACGGCGGTCGCCCGCCGCCGGGGCGCCGGATGCGCGTGGCGCCCCCACTGGGACGTTGCGGACGGTTCGGGTCACCGTCGCGCATCTGCTCCAGTTCGCGAATCCCACTATAGACGGTGCGCCGACTCATCCCCAAGACCCGGGCCACATATGCGACACCGCCGAAGCCAATCTTCAAGGCCTCCAGCGCGGCGTAGCGCCGGCGATGATCCTCCGGCAGCGACCGGCCATACAGTCGCATCGTCTCCTCATGGGTGGCCGCGTAACCGGCAAATTCGTTCATCGTCGCCACTACTGTCCAACTAACCGGCTCCAATGGTCGCAGGAGGATCTCGGTTTTTCAAGTGAATGGCGGCCTTGCTCATGATTCAGGCCAGCCGAGGCGTCGGCCGACTGGAGTCCAAGGCTTCAGCCTTGGATCGGCAGGCTAAGGCTGGAACCTTGGACTCCTAATGCGCATCGCTGGCCGCCACCAGACAGAGACCGCCTGAGCTAAAATGAGTAACTTGTTAGTGAACCTTCACTAACGTCGAATCGAAGGAATTCGGCAGACGTTGCGGCCTGCCTCATTGAACTGCCTTCCTGGTACCGATGGTGGCTTCGAAGCAAGGGCCAAGCGCCCGAGAGAGCTGCAAGCCACCTCATTGGCTACTCCAACACTACCGAATATGAAGCAGCCGACAAGGTAATGAGGGCAATTAAGAGGGCTCTCGGGTTCAAGGATGACAACGAATGAAGATCAGGGGAGAAGGCGCCAGGCTCAATTAAGTTTTTGTCCACTCTAAGGATTTAATGAAGTTTCCGGATTCTGAAAGATGTCCAGGGCCAGGCACTTGAGGCCGGAAGTTTTGGCTGGGTTTGGCTGGATCTGCGCAAACCCCTCGAAAATCCCCCCAGCGTAACCCCCCGCCCCTCTGGTACCCCCCTGGAAAAGCCTCCAACTTTAGGGATTTAATTGAGCCTGGCCCATCTTGGCCCCTTTTTTGCTTCGGAAAACCCTGGACGAACGCCCGCGCAATGCCCCATGGGAGATCTTCACCGGCGAACTGGCGCGCAGCCGCTATGGGCTGGCACACTTCCAGCCCCGCGGAACACTCGGACAACTGTTGCAACATCATCTAACCACTGCCTATCGCCTGGAGGTGCCTGACATGGCCTACACCGTCGATGACTTCATGCGTGATACCTACGAACTGATTGCCCGTGACCTGGCCGCGTTGGCCCCCCAGCTGCGCGCTGCGGCGCTCGCACACTTAGACGTGGAGGAGCGTCTGGCTGGGCTGACGCCTGAGGAGCGCCTGCGTGGGCTGGCACCCGAGGAGCGACTGCGCGACCTCGATCCGGAGGATCGCCTGCGCGGGCTCGCCCCCGAGTTGATCAAGACTTGGCTCAAGCGCTCGGATCACGGAAGCCATGGCGCGGTGGCAGGCTCCAGATATACCGTGTACGCAGAGCATCCAACCCAATGAAGACCCAAGCCAATCAGCCCCCGCGGCCCAGGTTCTCAGGCCGATGAACCGCCACCCAGCGACCGGCACGGCGCTCGCGCTCGCCACGCTGCTGCTCGCCGGCCCCGCAGGTGCGGACTCCCTGGCCGAGCGCATGGACGCCTCGACCGTGCGCGTGATCTGCTTCTCGAAGGAGGGCAACGTCGGAGCGGGCTCCGGTTTCGTGGTCGGCCGCGGGGACTTCGTGGTGACGAACCACCACGTGATCGCCTGCACCGAAGCGGGCGGTGAGGCGGTGGTCCTGCTCGACGCCGAACGCAGAGACACCGTGCCGGCGCAGGTGAAGGCCAGTGACGAGAATCGCGACCTTGCCGTGCTGCAACTGTCGCGTCCCAGCGGGCGTCCGGCGGTCGATTTCGCCACGCTTGCGACCCTGGAGAAGCATGACCCGGTGACCGCGGTCGGCTTTCCGGGTGCGGCGGACAATAGCGAAGGGGGCAACCTGAGCGACCCGTCGCACAGCGGCGGCCTGATCAGCCGCATCAACCCCCCACCGACGAATCCGGAACTCCCCCGTCTGGTGCAGACCGATGCGGCCATCAACCCCGGCAGTTCCGGGGGACCGCTATTCGACGACGCCGGCCGGGTGGTCGGCATCAACACCCTGAAGGCACTGACCGCGGTGCCCTCAGTCGGCGCCGACGGCCACAGCATGGAGTTTCAGCGCGTCCCACTCGGCGAGGGCATCGGCTGGGCAGTCGCGAGCGACGAGATCCTGCCCTTCCTCGACCGGCTCGGCATCCCCTACGAGGCCAGCCGCCACCGACCCGGGGTCCTGGCGCGGCTGTGGTCCCGGGAGCCTCTGATCCTGACCCTGCTCGGCCTGCTCGCCGCCGCACTGACCGCGGTTACGCTCGCCGGCACCCGGCGCGGGTTGAGCTTGGTCAAGGACGGCGTGACACGGGCCATTGCCCGATCCCGTCCGCCCCGGGCCCGGCGGGCGGTCCTGCGCGGGCTGACCGGACCCTATGCCGGGCTCACCATGCCGCTCGGCGGGCAGCCGCTCGCCATCGGCCGCGATCCGGCGCTGGTGCAGGTGGTCCTGCCACCGAGCGCGGAGCGCATCAGCAAGCGGCACGCACTGATCTCATACGACGCCGGGCGCGGGGTCTTCCGCTTGGAGGACTGCCGGTCGGCCAACGGCACCTTTGTCGGCGAGGCCCGGACCGCGCTGGCCGTACCGCCGGGCCAGCCCCGGGAACTCAAACCCGGGCAGCGCTTCTTTCTCGCCTCCCCGGAGATCGCCTTCGAGGTGGACCTGGAATGAACCCGCTGACCCTCGTCACCGCGACCCTGAGTCACCCCGGCGGCCGGGCCCTCAATGAGGACGCCGCCGGCCACGCGGACGGCTGCTGGGTGCTGGCCGATGGTCTGGGCGGTCACGGCGGCGGGGAGGTGGCCGCCCAGATCGCAGTGGACACCCTGCTCGCCGCTGCCGCGCAAGGGCCGCTGACCGACCCGGAGGCACTCGCCCAGGCCCTGCTGGCAGCGGATGTGGCGATCCACACCCGCCAGGAGGCCGACCCGCGGCTGGAGCGGATGCGCACCACGGTGGTGGTGCTGGCGAGCGACGGCTGCGCGGCACTCTGGGCACACGTCGGCGACAGCCGCCTCTATCATTTCCGCGACGGGCGCATCCGCTTCCAGACCGCCGACCACAGCGTCCCTCAGGCGCTGGTCAAGGCCGGCGAGATCACGGCCGCGGAGGTCCGTTTCCACGAGGACCGCAACCGTCTGCTGCGCACCTTGGGCAATGACAAGGACCTGCGCCCCACGCTCGCCGAGACGCTCCTACCCTTGGCGACCGGCGACGCCTTCCTGCTCTGTACCGACGGTTGGTGGGAGTATGTGACCGAGCCCGAGATGGAGGTCGCCCTGGCCAAGTCGGCAAGCCCAGCGCAGTGGCTCCAGACCATGGCCACCGGGCTGTTGCGACGGGCGCCGATGGACCATGATAATTTCACTGCCATTGCACTGTTTGTCGCATAGGCAGATCGGTGCTATCCGTCGTCATCCCCGACGCTGGGCGCAGTCGTAGCCACTACCAAACAACCCGAACAGGAGGTGCACGATGGATACCGTGTTCTGCAAGAGCGGTCATGCCTACAACCCCGAGGAGCATTCGACCTGCCCCTTCTGCGGCGTCGCGGTCGATCTCGGCGATACCAGACCCTATGCGCCGGGCGGCACCCTCGCTCCGCCTGCCGCGGCGCCCAGCCCCGGGGCCACGCGGGCGGAGAACGCCACCCCCCGCCGACGCCCGCCCGCGGACGGTGAGACTGTGCACGTCTGGCAGAAGCGGCTCGGCGGGATCGACCCGGTGGTCGGCTGGCTGGTGTGCGTCGAGGGTCCGGACCGCGGCCGGGACTATCGCATCCACACCGAGCGCAATTACATCGGGCGCGCCGCCACCCAGGACATCGCCATCACCGGCGACCCCGGCATCAGCCGGGAGGGCCATGCGGTGCTGAGCTTCAATCCCAGGCGCCAGAGCTTCCGGCTCGGGCCGGGCGACAGCCGCGGTATGGTGTATCTCAACGACGAAGAGGTCATGACCCCGACCGAACTCCACGCCTATGACCGCATCGAGCTCGGTGAGACCCGGCTCCTGTTTGTCCCGTTTTGCGGGGAGCGCTTCGTCTGGCCCACGGAGCCGGCGTAACCTGCGATACAGGATCGGGATGCGATGACGGACTTGGACCTCAACACACTCTGCCCCGGCTGCCTCGCTGCCAAGGGCCGGGCGAACCCCTGTCCGCATTGCGGCTACGACGAAGCGGCCCCGCGCGGCGCCTTCCTGCTGCCCCATCGCACCCTGCTCAACGGCCAGTTCCTGGTCGGACGGGTGCTCGGCAAGCCGGGCGGGTTCGGTATCACCTATCTGGGCTGGGACCTGAACCTCCAAACCCGGGTGGCGATCAAGGAATACCTGCCGCGCGAACTGGCCGGGCGGGCGACCGACCGGGCGACCGTCGCACCCCACACC
>NZ_CAIZIZ010000378.1 GCF_903933125.1 uncultured Lamprocystis sp.
CTATTACTGCTCTGCCGAATCTTCACATCAGAGGCTTACGCTACTTTCAGACGTTGCCATTGAGCCATTTTCTGTTTGTGTAACAGCCCTATCCTGCTGTTTTTAAAAAACTATGCGACCTACTGAGATCCCAGAGAGCCAACAAGGGTTCAACCTTGTTCCAGAAATCATCCGAAATTTCACGCATTATCATTGCTTCCTCCGTGGTTTGACGGACAGTCCTCAAGAACTTTCAACTACTTACATTATAGGACAAAGGCATCTGCTGTGCCGGATGTCCTCTAAGCCCGCTGGGCTCAACCGCCGGATGCGGAAAACCGCATGTCCGGTGGTGTGGGAGGGGTGACGGGCGCAATCCCGTCACCCCGACCCGATCGGTGGACTGTCAATTTGCACTCCAGCAGCAGCCAGCGCCTGATAGCGGCGCTTACGCCAATCTCTGGCGCGGCTGTTTTGTTACAGTTGCGCGGTCGCTGGCCCAAGTTCGGCCCCATCGACCTCACCAACGGAGCCTTCCATGGATCTCATTCGCCCCTTTGAGGGAAAGGTCCCAGTCATCGACCCCACCGCCTGGGTGGATGTCACCGCCGTCGTCATCGGCGATGTCACCCTGGGCGCCGGTGCGTCCATCTGGCCGCTGTGCGTCGTGCGCGGTGATATCCACCGGATCAGCATCGGGGCCGCCACCAACATCCAGGACGGCAGTATTCTGCATGTCTCCCACGACAGCCGGTTCATGCCCGGCGGCGCCCCGCTGATCGTCCATGAGCAGGTCACGGTTGGACATCAGGTCGTGCTGCACGGTTGCGAGATCGGTGACCACTGTCTGATCGGCATCGGCTCACGGGTGCTGGACCGGGCGGTCATCGAACCTCGGACAATGCTCGGTGCCGGGTCACTGGTCACGCCGGGCCAGGTGCTGACCGGCGGTTATCTGTGGGTCGGGGCTCCCGCCAAACGGGTGCGCGTCCTGACGGATCGCGAACTGGAGTATTTAGAGTATTCAGCCGCGAATTATGTCCGGCTGGCGCAGCGGCATCGGGCGGAGCCGACAATCGTCAGGGAAACAGGGGAATCACCGCTGTGATCTGATCCAGGGCCGCACTGGACTCATCGCCGATCTCGCCCACCGGCGGCGTGCCCGGCCCGACGGGTTCGGCCAGGACCCAGTCGCGTCCACGGTGACGGATCAGTCGATCGCCGGGGGCCGGGTCGAGCCCCAGGGCGAGGAAGGCGTGTTTCGGCACCAGCACCAGTGCACTGGGGATTTTGGGGTAGAGCAGGTGGGTCAGGGCGGCGAAGGCGACCGACTTGGTATCACAGTCGCCCCGATTGTCGGCCAGCATCACGACCGGCGGCAGGAAGCCGGCGTCGTTCGCGCGATCCAGCAGCCGGTCATAGGGAATGGTCTGGATGAAGGTGAGGGCGGTGTTCAGCGCGGCGCGGGTGGACAGGCGCTGCACCTGGGCGCCCATGGCCTGCGCCACGGGGGCGAGCGCGTGCAGCGCGTGTTCGCCGATGCGCGCATAGTCTGGAAAGAGTGCGCCGGACGCATCGAGCCGATAGAGCCGTTCGCGGAAATAGGCGAGCTTGAAGGTTTCCATGCGCTCCTGAACCGCGGCAAATTCGCTGCGCAGATCCTGGCCGAGCCGCTCCGAGCGGCGCTCGATCTGCGTCTGAACCTGATCGGCGTAATCGGCCACCGCCTGGTTGGCCGCGCGCTGGGCGTCCGCAAGGCGCTGCTGGATCGCCGCCAGGTCTTTTTTTGACCGTGCACTGAGGTCCAGCGCACCGGCTTCGCCGCGGCTGATGCGCGCCTGGGGGTAGTCGGTCTGGATCGTCGCGATGGCCTGGTCCAGGTGTGTTCTGAACAGATCTTGCTGGCGGTCGGCGAAGTCCGGTGGCGGTTTGGTCCGCCACTGAATTGACCCGTTTGGCCGCAGCTCGAGTTCAACCCCCGGATGCGCCCGCTCCAGGTCGGCGACCGCACGGCTCGCCTGGCGGTCGCGTTCGGCGTCGGCGGCCGCCTCCAGATCCGCCCGGCGATAGGCGCGAAAGCCGCGACGGGCGGCGGTGATGGCGTCGGCGTCCAGCCGAAAGCGCAGCGTGTGGCTGCCTGACTGGTCGATCCAGCCGTAGTCGAACCGCCATTGAGGGCCTTCCTGATGCGCACCGAAGTGCGTTTGGCCGGGTGTTGCGGACCAGACCGTGCCGACGAGCAGGAGGCAGGCGAGTGCCGCATAACAGGGTAGGATGCGTCTGCACATAAAGCTGGAAAAAGCCGTTCTCTGACTAGAAGAGTCCTGAGGATGCTGGAATTGCGGGCCGCGGTGTCGCGGGTTGGTTGCTGAGCGGCGGTTGCCCCGGATCCCGTGGGAGCGGCGTCCCGCCGCGATGCGGTGTCGGGGTGCGCAGGGGAAATCGCGGCCGGAGGTCGTTCCCACGGGATCGTGGGGTCGTCGGCGATCGCCAAGGGCTCACCGCAGCCGATCATCAATGCCTTGAATCTGGACCATCCGCCCCCCTTTCGTTACCCTAAGACTTATGTCCAAGAAACTCTACATTCAAACCTTCGGCTGCCAGATGAACGAGTACGACTCCGCGCGCATGGCGGACGTACTGCGCGAGTCCCATGGAATGGTACTCACCCCGCGGCCCGAGGATGCCGACGTGTTGCTGCTCAACACCTGCTCCATCCGCGAGAAGGCCCAGGAAAAGGTCTTCTCTCAACTCGGCCGGTGGCGTCCGTGGAAGATCCAGCGTCCGGATCTGGTGATCGGTGTCGGCGGCTGCGTGGCGAGTCAGGAGGGCGAGGCGATTCGCGAGCGGGCGCCCTATGTGGATTTGGTGTTCGGCCCCCAGACGCTGCACCGCCTGCCGCAGATGTTGCGTGACCTGGAGGCCGGCCGACAGCCGCAGGTGGATGTCTCCTTCCCCGAGATCGAGAAGTTCGACTGTCTGCCGGCCCCGCGCGCGGACGGTCCAAGCGCCTTCGTCTCGGTGATGGAGGGCTGTTCCAAATACTGTACCTACTGTGTGGTTCCCTACACCCGCGGCGAAGAAGTCAGCCGACCATTCGACGACGTGATCGCGGAGGTTGCCGGCCTGGCCGAGCAGGGCGTGCGCGAAGTCAACCTGCTGGGCCAGAATGTTAACGCCTATCGCGGGCGCATGGATGATGGGGCCGTCGCGGATTTGGCGCTGCTGATCCGCTATGTGGCGGCGGTCGACGGGATCGACCGGATCCGTTTCACCACCAGTCATCCGGTGGAGTTCTCCGACAGCCTGATTGCGGTCTACGCCGAGGTTCCGGAACTGGTGAGCTTCGTGCATCTGCCGGTTCAGTCGGGTTCCGACCGCATCCTGGCGGCGATGAAACGCGGTCACACCGTGCTGGAGTACCGTTCCAAGATCAAAGCGCTGCAACGCGTCCGCCCGGATATCCTGATTTCGTCAGACTTCATCATCGGCTTCCCCGGTGAAACCGAGGCCGACTTCGCCGCCACCCTGGACCTGATCGATGCCGTCGGTTTCGACCAGAGCTACAGTTTCGTCTACAGTCGTCGGCCCGGCACGCCGGCGGCCGACTACCCGGACGACTGCCCGCCGGATGTCAAGAAAGAACGCCTGGCGCGCCTGCAGCAGCGCATCGAGACCAATGCCCAGCGCTACAGCCGGCAGTTGGTCGGCACGGTGCAGCGTATCCTGGTCGAGCGGCCGTCGCGCAAGGACGGGGCTGAATTGGCGGGTCGTACCGAGAATAATCGGGTGGTCAACTTCGCCGGGGACCCCTCCCTGATCGGTCAGTTCGTCGATCTGACCATTACGGCGGCGCTGCCGAACTCACTGCGCGGGGTGATCAAAGCGCCGGGTTCCACCGCGTCTCCACGCGCTATTTATTAGGATGAATGTCATGCTGCATGTTCTTGCCGGGTGCTGAACCGCTTGTCTACCCAACCCCAATCACTCGACCTGGAACTGAGCCCCGCGGACAACGCGCGGCTCGCCAATCTCTGCGGCCCCTTCGAGCAACACTTGCGGCAGATCGAGCGCCGGCTCGGCATCGAGATCAGCAACCGCGGGGTTTCCTTTCGCCTGATCGGCGACGGGGCGGCGGTGCGGCTGGGCGATCAACTGCTGCGTGACCTCTATGCCGATACGGCGGCCGAGGTCCTGAGTCCCGAGTCCATTCATCTGTCACTGCGAGAACTCGGTGCGGACGATCTGATCGTCGCCGTGGCCGATCGTTTGCCCGAGCTGCTCATCAAGACCAAACGCGGTCTGGTCAAGGCGCGCGGGCCGAATCAGCAGGAATACCTGCACGCCATCCAACGCCACGATATCAACTTCGGGGTCGGCCCCGCGGGCACCGGCAAGACCTACCTGGCGGTTGCCTGCGCGGTGGAGGCGCTGGAGACCGATCGCGTCAGGCGCCTGCTGCTGGTGCGCCCGGCGGTGGAGGCCGGAGAGCGGTTAGGGTTTCTCCCCGGTGACCTGGCGCAGAAGATCGACCCCTATCTGCGTCCGCTCTATGACGCGCTGTTTGAGATGCTGGGCTTCGAGAAGGTCAACAAGCTGCTGGAGCGCAACGTGATCGAGGTCGCGCCGTTGGCCTACATGCGCGGGCGTACCTTAAACGATGCTTTCATCATTCTGGACGAGGCGCAGAACACCACGCCCGAACAGATGAAGATGTTCCTGACCCGTATCGGTTTCGGCTCGACCGCGGTGATCACGGGCGACGTGACTCAGGTCGATTTGCCGCGCGGCCAGCCTTCCGGGCTGCGTCAGGCGGTGGAGGTGCTAAAGGACGTGGACGGCATCAGCTTCACTTTTTTCAACGCCCGCGACGTGGTGCGTCATGCGCTGGTACAGCGCATCGTCCATGCGTATGAGGCCTTCGACCGGCCGGAACCGCTGAGTCGCCCGCGCAAATCCGGGACGCAAACCCCGCAGCCTGCGGCAGGCGCGCAAGCCCCGGCGGTTGCGGAGCAATCGGTCAGTGGTGAGGCGTCGGCGCAATCATGAATGCAGCGGACGATCAGACATTGACAGTCGACCTCGATTTGGATCTTCAGGTGGCCGTGGAGTCCGCCGAGCTGCCGGGCGAGCCGGACTTTGCCCGGTGGACGGCGGCGGCCCTGGAGGGGCGCCGGGAGTGCGCGGCACTAACGATCCGCATCGTCGCCGCGCAGGAGGCGCAGGCGCTCAACCTGCGCTTTCGGGGCCGCGACCAGCCGACCAATGTGCTCTCCTTCCCCTTCGCTGCGCCACCGGGCCTGTGCGGCGTGGACGAAATGGACGATCTGTTGGGCGATCTGGTGATCTGCGCCGACGTGGTGCAGCGCGAGGCCCTGGAGCAGGGGAAAGCGGCGTCCGCGCACTGGGCCCATCTGGTCGTCCACGGTGTGCTGCATTTACTTGATTACGATCATGTTACGGAGTCCGATGCGGTCGTGATGGAAGGACTGGAAACCGCCATCCTGGTCAAGCTAGGATTTCCGCCACCCTACGAGGAGACCCCTGACAGCCCATGACGAGCGATCGATCTACCGAGGACACACACCCCCGCAACTGGTTCGACCGACTGACCGCCTTATTCGGGAGTGAGCCGCAAAACCGCGAGCAGTTGATCGAACTGCTCAAAGACGCCAAGCAGCGCGCCTTGCTCGACACGGAAGCCCTGAGCATGATCGAGGGCGTTCTCCAGGTCTCGGAGCTGCGAGTGCGTGACATCATGATCCCACGGGCGGAGATGGTGTTCGTCCGCCGCGACGATAGTCTGGATCGCATTCTGGAGATCGCGGTCAAGTCCGCGCATTCTCGCTTCCCGGTCACCGGGGATGACAAGGGCGAGGTCGTGGGCGTCATGCTCGCTAAGGATCTGCTCACCTTCTGCGTCGAAAGCGACCGTCGCCCATTCAACATTCGTGACCTGCTGCGCCCCACCGTCTTCGTTCCCGAGAGCAAGCGGCTGAACGTCCTGCTCAAGGAGTTCCGGGCCAGCCGCAACCATATGGCCATCGTGGTCGATGAATATGGCAGTGCGGCCGGTCTGGTCACCATTGAGGACGTGCTGGAGCAGATCGTCGGCGAGATCGAGGACGAGCACGACTACGACGAGGGCGCCGAGATCTTCCGGCGCGGTCAGAATGAATACAGCGCCAAAGCGCGCACCCCCATCGAAGACTTCAACGGCTACTTCGGCAGCACGCTGCCGGACAACGAGTTCGACACCATCGGCGGCCTGGTGCTCAACGCCCTGGGCCATCTGCCCAAGCGGGGTGAGTCGGTCGAAGTGGGTCCGTTCCGCTTCAGGGTCATGCGCGCCGACAGTCGCCGGGTGCATTTGCTCAGCGTCGAGCGGTTGGATTTCCAGCCGGAGGAGGGGGCTGAGAACGGGCATTGAGTGCCCGGTTTGGCGGTGGGTAAGGCACTCCGAGGACCCTGGCCCAACCGAAGTCGTCGCCGTGGGAGGAGACCGCCAAAGCGAACGGGCATGGTAAGGCGTACCAACCACCCAGGACGCTGACTATTCCCGTGGGAGCGGCCTCCGGCCGCGATGCGAGGCTGAGGTCACGCGCGATGCTGCGGCAGTTTGCGGGCTGCCATCGCGGCCGGAGGCCGCTCCCACAAGATCCCGGCTGACTGCACGAGACGTGCTGATGCGCCCGTCAGCAACGGACGCATCGGCCAGGCTCAGACGTCAGAACTCGCCAAAGCTGTCGAAGTCGCCGCCGTCGTCCGCCATGAAATCGTCCTGCTCGGCTGCCGGCTCCTCTGCCGGGGGCTCTTCAGCCGGCTTTTCTGCCGCCTCGGCTGGTCCGCCGAACATGCTGCCCACCGCGTTGGCGAGCAACATACCGCCGGCCACACCGACCGCGGTCGTCATCGCGGCCGCCATAAAGCCCCCGCCGGCAGCGGGCTGGGCCGGTCCGCTGCCCCAGCCGCGGCCGGGCGCGGCCTGGTTGCCGAACTGGTTGCCGTACTGGCTGCCCGGAGGCATGACCGGGGTGCGGTCCGGCCTGATGGTGGTGGCAGACTGTCCCGACCCGCCGCCAAAGAGTCCGCCCAGGAAGCCGCCGCCACCGCCGGCGGGGCGCTCGGCCAGTTCCTGCTCCAGCTTCTGCACCCGCTCGCTGAGTGCCGCGACGGCCTGCTCCTGGACCAAAATGACCTGTGACATGTAATAGGGCGCGGCCGGCTGGCTGCTCAGGGCGTCGTTGATCAGTTTTTCGGCGCCGGGATCACGCGGGCCGGCTTGCTGCTCCGCCTGCTTGAGCTTGGTAAAAAGCCCGCTGATCAGATCTTGTTCGTTCTGTTGCATGAGTTCACCTGTGGTTGGTTGGAAGGTCCGCGATTGGATGCAATGTGGGTGCGGAAGTTCCCGCAGACCAGGGCGGTTATGTGGGCGCGTCTGGTTCGGGATCGGGCCTCGATTGTCGCGCCGGCCGTAGCAGCGGCTTCCAGCCGCTTCCAAGCGCCAGGAGGGCGCTGCTACGGCGCCTCGCGGATTCCGGCCACGCAAGCACAGGAACCACATGGACATCGCGGCCTCCTGCCGGTCGCTGACCCGTGCAAATCGCTTGGCAGGGCCTACATAAGGCATAAAATAGCCAATTGACCCAAAAAATTTGCCGCCGGATCCCATTGGCGGCGACGGTAGGGTAAGCGCCTCCCGTTACACCAGAGTGACCACCAGTCCGTTAGGAGCCATCGAGATGTTAGAAGCCTATCGCCAGCACGCGGCCGAACGCGCCGCGCTCGGCATTCCGCCGCTGCCCCTGTCCGCGCAGCAGACCGCCGAGCTGATCGAACTGATCAAGCAGCCGCCGGCCGGTGAGGACGCGTTCCTGCTGGATCTACTGACCCACCGGGTGCCCCCGGGGGTGGATAATGCGGCCCAGGTCAAGGCCAGCTTCCTGGCCGCGGTGGCGCACGGTGACCTCACCGTCGGACTGATCGGCAAGGCCAAGGCCACCGAACTGCTCGGCACCATGGTGGGCGGCTACAACGTGCTCCCGCTGATCGAGTTGCTGGACGACCCCGAGGTGGCCGCCGTGGCCGCCGCCGGCCTGAAAAAGACCCTGCTGATGTTCGACTTCTTCAACGACGTCGCCGAGAAGGCCAAGGCCGGCAACGCGCAGGCCAAGGCAGTCATGCAGAGTTGGGCCGACGCCGAGTGGTTCACCAGTCGCCCCGAGGTGCCCAAATCCATCACCGTCACCGTCTTCAAGGTGCCTGGCGAGACCAATACCGACGACCTGTCCCCCGCGCCCGACGCCTGGAGCCGTCCGGACATTCCGCTGCATTATCTCGCGATGCTGAAGAACACCCGTCCGGACGCGGCCTTCAAGCCCGAAGAAGACGGCAAGCGCGGACCCATGCAGTTCATCGAGGATCTGAAAAAGAAGGGCCATCTGGTCGCCTATGTCGGCGACGTGGTGGGCACCGGCTCCAGCCGCAAGAGCGCGACCAACAGCGTGGTCTGGGCCACCGGCCAGGATATCCCATTCGTCCCGAACAAGCGCTTCGGCGGCGTGACCCTGGGCGGCAAGATCGCGCCCATCTTCTTCAATACCCAGGAAGACTCGGGCTCGCTGCCGATCGAACTCGACGTGTCTAAGCTGGAAATGGGCGATGTCGTCGACATCCTGCCCTATGACGGCAAGATCGTTCCGCACGGCGGCCAAGCCGTGCTGGCCGAGTTCGCGCTCAAGAGCGAGGTGATCTTCGACGAGGTACGGGCCGGCGGCCGTATCAATCTGATCATCGGCCGCAGCCTGACCGCCAGGGCGCGCGACTTCCTGGGTCTGCCCGCGTCCACCAGCTTCCGCCTGCCCGCGGTCCCGGCGGACACCGGCAAGGGCTTCACCCTGGCACAGAAGATGGTCGGCCGCGCCTGCGGCCTGCCCGAGGGCACCGGCATGCGCCCCGGCACCTATTGTGAGCCGCGGATGACCACCGTCGGCAGCCAGGACACCACCGGCCCCATGACGCGCGACGAGTTGAAGGACCTGGCCTGCCTGGGCTTCAGCGCCGATCTGGTGATGCAGTCCTTCTGCCACACCGCCGCCTATCCGAAACCGGTCGATGTGAAGACCCATCGCGACCTGCCGGCCTTCATGAGCGACCGCGGCGGCGTGGCGCTGCGCCCCGGCGACGGCGTCATTCACAGTTGGCTGAACCGTCTGCTGCTGCCCGACACCGTGGGCACCGGCGGCGACAGCCACACCCGCTTCCCGATCGGCATCAGCTTCCCGGCCGGTTCCGGTCTGGTCGCCTTCGGTGCCGCCACCGGCGTCATGCCGCTCGACATGCCCGAGTCCGTCCTGGTCCGCTTCAAGGGCAAGATGCAGCCGGGTGTCACCCTGCGCGACCTGGTGCATGCCATCCCGATGTATGCCATCAAGGCCGGTCTGCTGACGGTGGCCAAGGCCGGCAAGGTCAATGCGTTTTCCGGGCGCATCCTGGAGATCGAGGGCCTGCCCGATCTGAAGGTGGAACAGGCGTTTGAACTGTCCGACGCCAGCGCCGAGCGCTCGGCCGCCGGGTGTACCATCAAGCTCAACCCCGAGCCGATCAAGGAATACCTCACCAGCAATATCGTGCTGATGAAGAACATGATCGCCGACGGCTATGAGGACGAGCGCACGCTGGACCGCCGCATCAAAGCGGTGGAAGCCTGGCTGGCCAACCCGCAATTGCTGGAAGCCGACAAGGACGCCGAATACGCCGCGGTCATCGAGATCGATCTCAATGAGTTGAAGGAACCGATCCTCTGCTGCCCGAACGACCCCGACGATGCCAGGCCGCTGTCCGCGGTGGCCGGCACCAAAATCGACGAGGTCTTCATCGGCTCCTGCATGACCAACATCGGTCACTTCCGCGCCGCGGCCAAACTGCTCGGCGGTCAGCGTGACATCCCCACCAAGCTGTGGGTGGCACCGCCGACCAAGATGGACCAGAACGAGCTGGTCAAAGAAGGCCACTACTTCACCTTCGGCGTCGCCGGCGCCCGTACCGAAATGCCCGGCTGCAGCCTGTGCATGGGCAATCAGGCCCAGGTGCGGGAAGGTGCCACCGTGGTTTCCACCAGCACCCGCAACTTCCCCAATCGTCTGGGCAAGAACAGCAACGTCTACCTGGCCTCAGCCGAACTGGCGGCCATTGCCAGCAAACTGGGCCGGATTCCCACGGTCGCCGAATACCAGGCCGAGATGGGCATCATCGATGCGGACAAGGCAAGCGTTTATCGGTATCTGAACTTCGACCAGATCGAGGAATACGCGGAGACGGCCAAGGGCGTCGCGGCCTGATCGGCATTGCCGATTGGTCTTCAAGAAAAGGCCCGCCGGGACTTTCCCGGCGGGCCGTTCTTATTGCGCGGAGTTCTTATTCGGCGGCCTCGCTCCTCGTTCCGGCCAGTCCCCAGGCGTCGCGCCCTGGCGATTGAGGCTTTCGGCGACTTGCTTGATAAAGATCCCGACTGCGCATGCCCGCAAAATCCGAGTAGGGGAGGTGTAGGGGCGACTTTAGTCGCCCCTTCAAATCGCCAGATCATTTCCCAAAAACTCAGTTGACCTTGATAGCCGCACAGCGACCCTGTGGGAGCGGCGTCCCGCCGCGACGGGGCCGGACGCGCAGCCGCGGCGTTAAAGGTTTCCGCCACACCGCATCGCGTCCATAACCCGTAGCGTCCGCTACGCGGACTGACAACCGCTAAGCTGCCGCGTGTCGCACTCCGCCCCCAGCAACGCATCCACCGGGCTCTGCACCGCCGAGCCGCCGCGCTGCAACACGTGGGTGTAAATCTGCGTCGTGGTGACATCCTGATGGCCCATCAGCTCCTGCACCGTGCGGATGTCATACCCCGACTCCAGCAAATGAGTCGCGAAACAATGGCGCAGCGTGTGCGGCGTCGCCCGCTTGGCGATCCCCGTGCGCAACACGGCGCACCGCATCGCTTTCTGCAAGCCGGTGTGATCGATAGGGTGCCGTTTGATCCGGCCGGTGATCGGATCGACCGACCGGTCGACTGACGGGAAGACATACCACCACTTGAGTTCAAACGGCGCCCGCGGATACTTCCTCACCAACGACTCCGGCATCGACACCTCGCCAAATCCCGCCGCCAGATCGCTCGCCAACAACCGCTCGGAAGCCTGGATCTGCTCCCGCAAACCAGGCATCAATGCCGTCGGCAAGGGTACAAACCGGTCCTTACCCGCGGGTGGCGCTTATTGTGAAACCAGATAAAGCGCTTGACCCAACCGATGTAGGCCTCCTCGGTGCGCGGGCTGTAGTGCAGTTTGCGCAGTTTGTCGCGCACCTGGTCCAGCAGGCGACGGGGCGGCGGCTCGGCAGCAGGCGGAGAGAGGGTCATGGCGGGTCTGTCCAAGCGATTTTCCATAACTGTAAAAATAGACAGTCAACGCGGAAAAGGCAAGCCCGTTCCGCCCGACGGGAACGCGCCTGACAGCTGCCATTGTCGTCCCAGCCGTAGAAGCAGCTTTCGGCCGCTGCGAAGCGCCGCGTTTGGTCATGCTGGCCGGTTGGAGTCCAAGGCTCTGGGCGCTGGGCGGAACGATGATCCTAGAAAGAGCAGTTGCACCACAAAGACACAAAGGACACAAAGAATTTCTATGTGTTGCGTTGAAATGGTGGATCACCAGCCAGGTGAGGCGAATCATGACAATAACCCATTGTCTTTCTTTGTGATCTTTGTACCTTTGTGGTACGAACTGCCGAATTTGTGATGATCAATGCGCGGCTGAACGACGCCGACCGAGCGCGGCCCCCTCCTCCTAAAAACCCTGACAAACCTTCGGGAAGGATGTTACAGAATACTGTTTTCTATATCTTTTTGTTAACTTTACTGCACCAGCCCCGGTCGGTCTATGCGGACCGGTTCGGGCGTTATGAGGCAAGATCGCCTCATAACGCGTAAACCGTGCGAGTCCGAGCGCGGCACCCCTGCCGGTGCCTCTAAACACCCTGAGCATTTGCCGAGAAAGGCACTTCACAAGATTGCTTTTTCTCCTATTCTCTTGTCAG
>NZ_CAIZIZ010000379.1 GCF_903933125.1 uncultured Lamprocystis sp.
CCGAGTCCCTGAGACCGAGCGGCGCGCCTTATCCACCCTACAACGGAGCCGGTTTCGTAGGGTGGATAAGCGCAGCGCATCCACCATCGGCCTCGCTGCCGACACGCTGTTGGCGGCGGCCACCCAAATTTGGAACTGCTGAGCAGCGCGATGGCATACCATCCAGACCCCGGATGCGGGTACACTGGGAAGGTACGCGCCTTGGCGGTCCACGCCCCGCCGAACTCCACAGGCGTCGGTGAAACGGATCGGGGACCTTGCGCTGAGGCCAAAACCCATGCATAGACTCATCCTGGCGACCGCGAGCTTGGTCCTGGCCCCGCTACTCGGCGGCTGCGGTACCACTTTGCCGGGTCATATCGGAGGCATTGTCGCCTACGTCTCGGCTGAAGACTATGCCGAGAAGCTCTGTAGTCACGTGGACCTGGAAAGCTATCCCTCCTGCGTGAGTAATGTCCTGGACTATTTCGAGGAGCCGCACGCCGACGATATCCCTCCCGAGCAAGCCGTTTCGGGGCCTTTTGCGGTGATCATGGAGCGCGCGATCTACTTGGGAACCTACTCCTCGCAGCCCTTCGCCGGGCGGTTTCAGGTTTCCAGCGGCGGCAAATCCTGCCGCGGGTCGTTCAATGCCTTCGCCGGGTCACGGGATGCGCTCTACGACGTCTATTGCGACGATGGCCGGGCCGGCTGGGCGGATCTTATCCTGGATCAGACCGGCCGCAACGGCATCGGGCAACTGTCACTGAACGACGGCACCAAGGGCGATATCATCTTCGGCTATCTGCCGCTGGGACGCGCTCTGCCGTACCCCTTCACGAATGTCTGGACGCCGCGGCCGCCCGGCGAAGCGCCGTTCTGAATTTGACGGCGATCGGCTGAGGTGCAGTCCGGATAACGTCGGACCCGCGCGGTAGTCCGGCAGTCGAGGCTTCGGCCGGACGCGGTGCCGCCGCCCGCTGAAGCGTCGGCCTCCGGTCGAGTCTCGTCGGTCACCGGAGGTCGAGTCGGCGTGGTATGGCCATCGGACGTGCTAAGGCGATTTCCGACAATTTGGATTCCGGTCCATGTAGGTGCGACTTCAGTCGCACCTGCGTCCGAGTCGGTGCGACTGAAGTCGCACCTACATCCAAGCCGATGGTGGGTGGTATCCGGTGTTCCGGAAATCACCTGGCCGGACGTAGGGGCGGGTTTCAAACCCGCCCCTACACCATATTCAAGAAGTTGCCGAAGGCAGGGTCTGGCGGACCGGGTTCGCCAAGGCACCGATGCCGGCGATCTCGACCACGACCTGATCCCCATCGCTCAGGTAGCGGGGCGGATTGCGCGCCATCCCGACGCCGGGCGGCGTGCCGGTCAGGATCAGGGTGCCGGGGAGCAGCGTGGTGTCCCGACTCAGGAAGGCGATGACTTCGGCCACGCTAAAGATCATGTCGCTGGTGTTGCCGGTCTGGACGCGCTCACCGTTGAGGGTGCAGGTCACCTCCAGATCCTGGGGGTTCTGAATCTCGTCGGCGGTGACCAGCCAGGGACCCAGCGGAGAGAATCCGTCGAAGCTCTTGCCGCGAATCCACTGGCCTGCGCCCCCTTGCTTTTGCCAGCGGCGGGCGGAGACATCGTTGGCACAGGTGTAGCCCAGAATATAGTCGAGCGCGTGCGCGACCGGCACGTCGCGCGCGGTGCGGCCGATCAGGACGGCGAGCTCCGCCTCATAGTCCACCTCCGGGCCATGTTCGCAGGCGAGCGGCAGGGCAATCGCGTCCCCCGGATTGGCAATCGTCGTTGTCGGCTTCATGAAAAGCACGGGTGATTCCGGCAGCGCCGCGCCGGTTTCGATGGCGTGGGCACGGTAGTTCAGGCCGATGCCGTAAATGTTGACGGGCAGCACGGGTGCCAGCCAGCGCGCGACGGTCAGGGTCTCGCTGGTCTCGGTGAGTCCCTCGTAAAGACTGCCGGCCAGGCGTCGGGCCTGTCCGGCCGCGCTGGGTGATCCGTAGTGAATCTGACCGGCGGTGTCGATCAGGCGCGCGATTTTCATGATGAGTCCTGCCAGGTTGAGTCGCAATGGTGGTGACGCGGCTGCTAAACATGGGGCTGGGATCGACCCACGCAACATCCGGTCCGGTCGCTCGGACCCGCCGGCCCCCTTGTACTCGCGGCCCGCGGTTTCAATATTGGTCGGAACCTGGACAAGTGCATGGTGCGCTTGTGGGATTGCGTCAAGTCCTGAACGACTGGACTGGGGGAGTGTCTCGGTGTCGATACGAACGATCGGGGTTGTCGGGGGCGGAATCGGCGGGCTGGCGGCGGCCTGGCTGCTGGACCAACGCTATGAGGTGACCTTACTGGAACGTAACGCCTACGTGGGCGGCCATACCAACACCCTGATGGTCGATCACCCGGGGGGGGCCTTCCCGGTCGACACCGGTTTCATGGTCTTCAACGATCGCAACTATCCGTTGCTGTGCGGTCTCTTCGATCACCTGGGCGTGACCTCCTACCCGACCACCATGTCATTCGCGGCCAGTCTGGACGGGGGGCGGGTGGAGTACGCGGGGTCGGATATCAACGGGCTCTTTGGTCAGCGCAGTAACCTGCTGAATCCGAAGTTCCTGTGGATGCTGGCCGAGATTCTGCGCTTCAACCGCGAGGCCAAGGCATTTCTGGAGCGCCGCGCGCTTGATCGCCTCTCGCTCGGTGATTTCCTGGAGCGCGGGGGTTACTCGGAGCGCTTCGCCGCGCACTATCTGCTGCCGATGGCGGCGGCCATCTGGTCCTGCCCGACGCAGCAGATGCGGGCCTTCCCGTTTCTGTCCTTCGCCCGCTTTTTCAACAATCACGGCCTGCTGGATCTGAGCAACCGACCCGAGTGGCGCACCGTGACCGGCGGCAGTCAGGCCTATGTCCGCCGTATGCTGGGCCAGCTGCGCGGCACCGTGCGCACGGCCGCGGGGGTGCAGCGGGTCCGGCGCACCGCGGACGGGGTTGAGGTGGAGACGCTTCAGGGCGAACGCCTGGTTTTCGACAACCTGGTGCTGGGCTGTCACGGCGATGAGGCCCTGGCGATGATCGAAGATCCGTCCCCACTGGAGCGCGAGTTGCTCGGATGCTTCCGCTATCAGCGCAATCGTGTCTATCTGCATCAGGACCCGGCGCTGATGCCGCGGCGGCGCCGCGTCTGGTCCTCCTGGAACTACCTGCGCGGACCGGGCGTCGAGCCGACCGGTCCGGTGACCGTAACCTACTGGATGAACAGCCTCCAGGATTTGCCCGCGGATCAGGACTGCTTCGTCAGCCTGAACCCGGTCGAGCCGCCGCGGGCCGATCGGGTCATCGCGCAGATGGAGTATGACCACCCGGTCTTCGATACGGCGGCCATCGCCGCCCAGGGCCGGATGCACGAGATCCAGGGCCGTTCCGGGCTGTGGTTCAGCGGCGCCTGGCTGGGGTTCGGCTTCCATGAGGATGGTCTGCGGGCGGCGGTCGACGTGGCCGGGGGTCTTGGCGTATCGGTCCCCTGGGCGGCCGCGCGTGCCGATGCGCCAGTGCGCGTGACTCCCGGCGCCGCAGCCGTCCCGCAGCCGGTGGGTCCATGACCGCCCCGGCCGGACAGCTCCTGTTCGGGCAGGTGATGCATCGGCGTTTTTTCCCGGTGCAGTACCGTTTCGTCTACGGGGTACTCAGCATGTTGCTGGACCTGGACCGGATCGATGACCTGGCACTGCAGCATCGCTGGTTCTCCCGCAATGGCTTCAATCTGTTCGCCTTCCACGATCGCGACCATGGGGCCGGCGATGGCGCGTCGTTGCGCGACTGGCTTATGGGCAATATCGCCCGCCTGGGGCTCGCGCTGCCCATCGGTCGTATCGAGATCCAGTGCATGCCGCGGGTTTTCGGCTATGGGTTCAACCCCATGAGCACCTGGTACTGCTATGGCCCCAAGGATGAGCTGCTGGCCATCCTGGCCGAGGTTCATAACACCTTCGGGGAGCGCCATAGCTATCTGCTGCATGAGCACGGCGAGTCCATGCAGTGGCCGGTGCGTCAGGGGCGCACCAAAGGCTTCCATGTCTCGCCTTTCGTGGGCATGGGGGCGGATTACCGCTTTCGCTTCGCCCGCGCCGGCGACGAATCCAGCATCGTCATCCACGAATACGAAGACGACCGGCTCATGCTGGTCGCGGTCCAGCGGGGCAACCTGCGGGCCTTCACCGATTCCAATCTGTTACGGGCGGCGCTCGCCTTCCCGTTGCTCACCCTCAAGGTCGTCGCCCTAATTCACTGGCATGCCCTCAAGATTTGGCTGCGCGGCGCGACCTATTATCCCAAGCCCGCGCCGCCCCCCGAGGAGGTTACCTGATGTCTGCGGAGGAAATACTCGATTGCCCGCCCCAGGCCGTGCCGGATCGTCCGGCCAGGGTGGGGCGCCTGTTCGGCGGATTTTGCCGTCACCTCGCCTTCGGCAGTTTGCTGCTGAGTTTCCCCGACGGTCGTGCCGATCTGTACCGCGGCCGGTTCGCCGGACCGGCGGGTGAACTGGTGATCACCCGGCCCTGGCGCTTTCTCAGGCGGCTGGTTATCCGCGGCGAGATCGGCTTCGCCGAGGCGTACATGGAGGGTGAGTGGCGCACGCCCGACCTGCCGGTGCTCTTGGATCTGCTCCAGCTCAACGCCGAGCATCTGGGTGCGGGTCCAAAAGGGCTGGCCTGGTCGCGCTGGTTCAACCGGTTAACGCACCGGTTGCGTGACAATCATCGCCGCAACAGCCGCCGCAATATTGCCCGGCATTACGACCTGGGTAATGCGTTCTACCGGTTGTGGCTGGACCCGAGCATGACCTATTCCGCGGCCTTGTTCGCGGATCAGGCGCTTGAGCCACTGGCGGAGGCCCAGGCGCGCAAATATGAGCGTTTGCTCGACGACCTTGGCGCCCAACCCGGCGAGCACATTCTGGAGATCGGCTGCGGTTGGGGCGGGCTGGCCGAAGCCGCCGCGCGCCGCGGACTCAAAGTGACCGGGGTGACCCTGTCACGGGAACAACTGGACTTTGCCCGCGCCCGCATCGCCGACGCCGGGCTGGCCGAGCAGGTGGACCTGCGGCTGCAGGATTACCGCGACATCCGCGGTCAGTTTGACCATGTGGTCTCGATCGAGATGCTGGAGGCGGTGGGCGAGGCCTATTGGCCGGTCTATTTCGGTGCACTGCGCCGGTTGGTCCGGCCGGGCGGGCGGATCGCGCTCCAGGTCATCACTATGAACGAGGACGACTTCCCCAACTATCGACGCACCGCCGACTTCATCCAACTCTATATCTTTCCGGGGGGCATGTTGCCCACCCCGGAGCGGCTCCAGTCCGCGGCCGGCGCGGCCGGGCTCGTGCACCTTGAAAGCCGCTGGTCCGGTGCCGACTACGCCGAAACCCTGCGCCGCTGGCGCCGGAGTTTCCACGCGGCCGAGTCGGCTATCGACGCGCTCGGTTACGGTGCGCGCTTCCGGCGGATGTGGGACTACTATCTGGCCTATTGCGAGGTCGGCTTCGACAGCGGTGTCACCGATCTCGTGCAAACGCTGTATCAGATTCCCGCGGAGGCCGGCAATTGAACTCCCATGAACGTCACTGACAGGCCCCTGGCCGCCGCGGACGCGGCGGCCTTCCCACGCATCGCCGACGCACTCGCCGGACCCGGCTGGTCTCTGACCGGCGGATTCCTGTCCGCGGCGCAATGCGATGCGCTGCGTCTTCAGGCCAATGCGCTCGATCGCCAAGGGGCGTTCAAACCCGCTGGAGTCGGCCGGGCTGCCGATTTGGCGGTTCGCTCCACCATCCGCTCGGATCGCGTCTGCTGGCTGGACCCCGAGTCCCGCGACGGCGCCATCGGCGCCTATCTGGCCCAACTCGAAGACCTGCGGCAAACCCTCAACCGCGATCTCTGCCTTGGTCTGTTCAACTTCGAGGGCCACCTCGCCATCTATCCGCCGGGGTCTTTCTACCGCCGCCACCTGGATCAGTTTCGCGGCGTGGAACTGCGCACCCTGACCTGCATCCTTTATCTCAATCCCGACTGGCAACCGGCGGACGGTGGTCTGCTGCGCATCTACACCGATCCCGATCGGCCGGACCACTATGAGGAGGTAGCGCCGATCGGGGGCACCCTGGTGACCTTCCTCAGCGCCCGCTTCGAGCACGAGGTCATGCTCGCCACTCGTGAGCGCTTGAGCCTGACCGGCTGGTTCAAGCGGCGGGGGTGACGGCGGGTGGAGATCGGCTGCCGGGTCAAGGAGCGGGGCGAGACCTGCCAGGGCGGCGGCACCCAGACCACGGCGGGGGTCGGCGGGACCTGCGACGTGGGGATTCGCCCGGCGGCGGGGGTGCATTGACCATCAGGAAAAGCCCGAGAACGCGAGTTGCTTCTTCGCGCTCTTGGGCCTAATGCGTAACAATGCTCGCCCAACGACCGTCAGTGTGATGGCGGACCTGTGTCGAACCAGGTTACTGGTTATGGGGCAGTCTCCGGAGTCCACGTCGGCCACAGGCTGACCATATTCAATGCCTGACCCGGCTTCAGAGTGCAGTTAATCGAGATGGTCCAGAACGCGGTCCCCTCGTCAGCGTCCGGACTAACCGGAGTACCCGGCGGGTCCATCATAGCAGCTATGACGGCAGTTCTGGTAAACGTTGCCCATGCTGACCAAAGGTAATCGACTTTGCTCTTGGTCGACATAATCTTGGTGTAGCTCATGTCTTGACCGGGATTATCCAAGAACTGCACGCCACCGAAGGTATTGGGTACATTCTGGTTGCGCAGGTCGACAACATTGGCGTTGCACGTAGTGGTGAGATTCGGGTGCATCTCATCATTGAGGCCAAAGGCGCCAACGTAGAATGTCTCCGGAAGCGAGGCCGATTCAAACGGAATGTTGCACACCACGGATCTATTTCCGCTTGAAGTCGCGGGATTGATCAAGTAGTGTGCGCTCCAGAGGAGGTTCGTGTCAGACGTGGATGACATCGCCTGACAGGCAAGCGCGCCGATATTGATATCTGCGGCTACCGGTAGGACGGCACTTAGGTTGGCCGCCGAAGCAAGGACAACCACGGCAGCGATGCTAGAACTATTGCGGATCGTGCTTTTCATAACTTGGCTCCTACGTGACTGTATGATCTAGCGGATTTTACCGCTTCCAGAATAGGCTGAGGGGTTGCTTCCCCCCGAATCACTACCTCCTGAGTTGTCGACAAGAAGCCGAAAAACGGGGGGATTGGTCGCGCTGTCGAGCCAAACCTTCACTTGCCCGGCATCTTGAGCGCTAGCCGCAAGCCCAATAAGCTCCGATTTCGCTTGCTCAAAAAGGTCAGCCTCCTCTGCCTTAGACAGTGAGGCGTATCCTTTACCCTCAGGCGACCAAGTCAGGCTGCAAACGGACCCCCGGCAATCTGTTTGCAAATCCCCTTTATGCTTTGAAAAAAACGAGTCAGCCGCATTCGCCTCCGTAAAAGCGTTATTGATAGCCGTATCTGCGGCTTGCCCCCATGCGCTGGTAGCAGCGGCTTCTCGCTCGTGGCGTGACGCAAGGTCAGACTCAACCCGCAGTCGCTGCACGTCTGCAGCATTTGACTCAACCGGCCTTGGGGTAGACGCCGCAGGGCTTACAGGGGAAAAAGCCGCCCTCGCCCTTAGGCCGCTCTCAACCGTCTTCACCAGACTAGCAACCTGCTCCTCCAAACGTTGCAGTCGAGAATCGAACACTACGTCTGTCTTCAGCTTCGCCAGGCGCTGACGTTCAACCTCCTCAGAGGAACTGTCCTGTTGCTTGGCGAGACTGGGTGACTCGGTTGCGACACCCTCCGGTTTCGATTTGTAAACAAAGGCCCCAGTTGCCACCAACCCGGCAAACAGCAGGCCCTGGAGGGCAAACACCACGATTGTCGTCTTATTTGTTATCACGATGCTTCCGTCAGAAACCGTTGGAGCGATAACAGGATTATATGAACGCTCAGAAGTTGACTACCGGCGACTCATGTTCCACTGACAAAAACTTGCGGTCACGAGCGACTGGATTTTGTTGTCCTTGTGGTCACGAGCGACTGAATTTTGTCGTCCAATTCCCCCTGCGGACCCCCTAATCCCCTTTTATTATGGTAATGGTACACTGCCGGCCATAAAATTACAAGGCTACCGAATATTTTATTGTCCAATGAATAGAATTGACTGCTGCTGTGTTCCGGGCGGTTGCTTGGTTGTGTCCACTCAAAGCCAGGCAGGGTAGGCATCGCGTACCCGGATCAGGCCGTCGCCGCAGCTTCAGATAAGGTGATTTCCGAGGAAATTTATACCACTGCATGCGATAGTAGTGGCATGTTAAGAAACGACGACGCCAAGCGCATGATCGCGAGTACCGACCCGACACCGTTAGCCGTGCTCAGCGCGGACCATCGCGAGGACATCAAACTGGCTGCATCGCGCATGGTCCCGATCAAGCGGCGGACGTTCCAG